>JAKCEJ010000180.1 GCA_021838065.1 Pseudomonadota bacterium | reverse complement strand
GTGACCACCGCCGAGCGCAGCGCCTGCCGGCAGGGCCTGGACTCATCGTCGTGGTACTCGGCCACGGCGCGCGCGATCAGCCGCTGCACGCGCGCCAGGCTGTCGTGAAACTGCCGCATCACCTGCTCGAGCGACACGTGCTGCGCGGGATCCTCGAGCCAGCAGTCATAGTCGGTTGCCACCGCGACGGTGCAGTAGCCGAGTTGCGCCTCAAGCGCGAGGAACGCCTCGGGCACGTTCGTCATGCCGACCAGGTCCGCGCCGGCGGCACGCAGCCAGAGACTCTCCGCGCGTGTGCCGAGGCGCGGGCCCTCGACGCACGCATAGGTCTTGTCCCGGTGCAGCGCCAGATCGAGCGCGGCGGCGGATTGCGCCAGTAGCGCGCTGGTCGCCGCGCACGTCGGGTGCGCAGTCGAGACGTGCGCCACTATCCCCTGGCCGAAAAAACTGGCCGCGCGCAGACCCTTGGTGAAATCCAGATACTGCGCCGGCAGCGCCAGATCGCCGGGCCGAATCTCCTCGCGCAGGCTCCCCACCGCGGATACTCCGATCACGGTGCGCACGCCGACACTCTTCAACGCCCAGATGTTGGCCCGGAAGTTGATCTCGCTCGGCAGCAGATGGTGCTGCAGGCCGTGGCGCGCCAGGAACGCGACCGGTTTGCCGCCCAACCGGCCGAGTATCACCGGCGAGGACGGTTGGCCGAACGGGGTGTCCAGCTGGCGGCTTTCGTTGACTTCCAAGCCGTCCATGCGGTACAGGCCCGTACCGCCGATAATGCCGATCATCATGGGATTCTCTGTTGCGCCTGTGGCCGCGAGGCTGCAAGATGCCTCAAACGAAGCCGGGCAACAAGTTCGGCGCCTGATACGGGGCCACTCGATGAATACCCCTCGGTTTCCCTCGCTGCGCCCGCCGCGCTGGCCTGGACGAATCACCTACGCGGGGCTGTGGATCCTCGGCGCCGGACTGCTGCTCACCGTGCTCGCCGGGCCCCTCAACCGCTTCCACCTCGCGGGCGTGGGCACGGCGCTGATGACCCTGGTCATCGGCCTCGGCGTGGTCGTGCTCGGCACAGCGGCGACCATCGTCGGGGTGCTCCTCGCGAGCGCCAAGGGAGCCCGCATCCCGGGCACGGCGGCCGTGGTCGGCATCATCATCGGGCTCGCGGTCACTGCCTATGTGCTCTCCTGGGTCGAGCGGGCGCGCACCACTCCGCCGATCAACGACATCACCACCGATCTGGCGAACCCGCCGAAATTCGTCGCGGTCATTCCGCTGCGCGAGCGCGCGCACGCGACTGTTCCCGCACAATACCGGCGCGAGGTCCCCGGCCCCGGCGGCGAGATGATCGATGTGCCGCAGCTGCAGACCGAGTACTATCCGTACATCAAGCCGCTGTTCCTCGCCGTACCGCCGACGCAGGCTCTGGCGAGAGCCGAGCGCGTGGCCAAGGCCCTGGACTGGCGCATCGATGCGTACGTGCCCGCCGACGGCCGCCTGGAAGCGACCGCCCATACGTTCTTCTTCGATTTCAAGGACGACATCGTGGTGCGTGTTCGACCGCACGGCACCGGCTCGCGCGTCGACGTGCGTA
This sequence comes from Pseudomonadota bacterium, assembly GCA_021838065.1. Classification (GTDB taxonomy): domain Bacteria; phylum Pseudomonadota; class Gammaproteobacteria; order Steroidobacterales; family Steroidobacteraceae; genus 13-2-20CM-66-19. Next base: position 4,777 of record JAKCEJ010000180.1, on the reverse strand, counting down.
GCGAGTCGCGGGTCGGCCTCGGCGACATCGGCACCAACGCGGCGCGCATCCGGCTGTTCCTGCAGCGGATGCGCTCGCCCTGACTCGAGGTATCGCGATTCCATGAGCGGCACGGCCCGCGACATCGTGTTTGAACGGCGCTTGGCCGCGCTGATCAACGGCGGCCGGCCCGAGCTGCTGCAGCGCGGACGCCGGGGCATCGAGAAGGAGTCCTTGCGCGTGACGCCCGACGGGCAGCTCGCGCAGACTCCGCACCCCTCGGCGCTCGGCTCGGCGCTCACCAGCGAGTACATCACGACCGATTACTCCGAGGCGCTGATCGAGCTCGTCACGCCCACGTTCACCACCACGTGGGAGCTGGTTCAGTACCTGCTCGATATGCACCAGTTCGTCTACCGCCATCTCGGCGAGGAGCTGCTGTGGGCCACGAGCATGCCGTGCCGGATCGAGCGGGACGAGCAGATCCCGATCGCCCGCTACGGCAGCTCGCACGTCGGGCGCATGAAGAGCGTCTACCGCGAAGGCCTGGGACTGCGCTACGGTCGGATGATGCAGGCCATCTCCGGGGTGCATTTCAACTACTCGTTCCCGCAAGAATTCTGGCCGGCCTACGCGGCGGTGCTCGGCTCGCGCGAGCACGGCCAGGACTTCATCTCGGCGCGCTACTTCGACCTGCTGCGCAACTATCGCCGGCACGGCTGGCTGGTGCTGTACCTGTTCGGCGTCTCGCCGGTGGTGTGTAAATCCTTTCTCCGCGGCCGGGCGCACGCGCTCCCGGAGCTCACGCCGCACACCGTCTACGAGCCGTACGCGACCAGCCTCAGGATGAGCGACATCGGCTACCGCAACCGCAACCAGGCGGACCTGACCGTCTCGGTGAACAGCCTCGCGGAGTACGTGCGCGATCTCAGCCGCGCGATCAGCACGCCGCACGCGCCGTACGCGGCGCTCGGCGTGCGCGCCGGCGGAGAGTATCGCCAGCTCAACGCGAACATTCTGCAGATCGAAAACGAATACTACAGCTTCATCCGCCCAAAGCGCGTGGCGCGCTCGGGCGAGCGGCCGACCCAGGCGCTCAAGCGCGCCGGTGTGGAATACGTCGAAGTGCGCGCGCTTGATGTCAGCGCCTTTGATCCGGTCGGCGTGAACCAGTGCAAAATGCGTTTTCTCGAGGCGTTTCTCGCGCTGTGCCTCATGAAGGACAGTCCGCCCATCGCCGACAACGAGCAGCACGCGGTCGATCACAATCATCTCACCGTGGCGAGCCGGGGCCGCGAGCCGGGCCTGACGCTGTGGCGCGACGGCCGGGAAGTGCCCATGCTTGAGTGGGCCCGGGAGCTGCTCGAGGACATGACCGGTCTGTGCGAGATCCTCGACCGGGGCGATCCGGCGCAGCCGTACACGCTGGCCCTCGCGGTGCAGGGCGCCAAGCTCGCCGACGTCGCGCGCACGCCCTCGGCGCGCATGCTCGCCGAGCTGTCCGTCAGCGGGGAGTCCTTCGCGGAGCTGGCGCTGCGCATGTCGAAGCTGCACAAGGCCTATTTTCTGGAGCTGTATCCGCCTGATGAGGCGCGGCTGGCGGAATTCGCCGCCGAGGCGCGCGCCTCGCTCGAGCGCCAGACAGCCCTGGAGGCGGCCGATCGCGGCACATTCGAGGATTATCTCGCCCGGTATTTCGCCGCCTGAGCGGCCCCGGACCACGGGCGCCGCCGCGGTCAATCTCCCGCACGGGCCATTGCGAAGCTCGGCCGGGTAAGGGATTCTAGCGCGTTATGAACGCGCTTTCCGTCCGCGGACTGACCAAGACTTACCACAATGGCGTGCAGGCCCTCAAGGGCATCGATCTCGCCGTCGAGGAGGGCGATTTCTTCGCGCTCCTCGGGCCGAACGGGGCGGGCAAGACCACGCTCATCGGCATCGTCACCTCGCTGGTGCGCAAGAGCGGCGGCGAGGCCAGCATCTTCAGCTACGACATCGACCGGCAGCTCGAGGCGGCCAAGAGCTGCATCGGCGTGGTGCCGCAGGAAATCAACTTCAACATGTTCGAGTCGCCGCTCACCATCGTCGTCAACCAGGCGGGCTTCTACGGCATCCCGCGGCGGGTGGCGCGCGAGCGGGCCGAGAAGTACCTGAAGCAGCTGCAGCTGTGGGACCGGCGCAACCACGCCTCCCGCGCCCTCTCCGGGGGCATGAAGCGTCGCCTGATGATCGCGCGGGCGCTGATGCACGAGCCGCGCCTGCTGATCCTCGATGAGCCCACGGCGGGGGTGGACATCGAGATCCGCCGCTCGATGTGGGACTTCCTGCGCGAGATCAATCAGCGCGGGACGACGATCATCCTGACGACGCACTACCTCGAAGAGGCCGAGACGCTCTGCCGGAACATCGCCATCATCGACGGCGGGCGCATCATCGAGCGCGACCGCATGAGTAATCTGCTGCGCCGGCTGCACACCGAGACGTTCGTGCTCACCCTCGGCAAGCCGCTGACCGAGGCGCCGCGACTGCAGCCGTACCCGGTCAAGTTCATCGACGAGAACACCCTGGAAGTCGAGGTTTCGAAGGAGGAGAATTTCAACGATCTGTTCGCGCGGCTCTCGGCGCTCGGCATCGAGGTGCTCTCGCTGCGCAACAAGGTCAATCGGCTGGAAGAGATCTTCATGCGGCTGGTCGAAAAAGGAGCCGCGGCATGAGCACGGTGCTGGAGCGAGGCACGGAGCGGCCGCAGCCGCTGTCCATGGCGCAGATCCGGCGGGTCGGCTTCCAGACCATCGTGATCCGCGAATTCAGCCGGATCGTGCGGATCTGGAGCCAGACAATCCTGCCCTCGGGCGTGACCGCGACGCTCTATTTTCTGATTTTCGGCGCCGTGATCGGCAGCCGCATCGGCACCACCGACGGCATCAGCTACATGATGTACATCGCGCCGGGCCTGATCATGCAGGCCGTGATCCTCAACTCGTACAACAATGTCGTCTCGTCCTTCTTCGGCGCGAAATTCGGCAAGCACATCGAAGAGCTGCTCGTCTCGCCGCTGCCGAGCTGGATCATCGTGTCCGGCTACGTGACCGGCGGGCTGGTGCGCGGCATCATGGTGGGTGTTCTGGTCAGCGCCGTCACGCTGTTCTTCACCCACCTGCCGGTGGCGCACCCGGTGATCGTGGTCGCGGCGGCCGTGCTCACCTCGGTGACGTTCGCCCTCGGCGGGTTCCTCAATGCCATGTTCGCCAAGAACTTCGACCAGATCAGCATCATCCCGACCTTCCTGCTGACGCCGCTGATCTACCTGGGCGGAGTGTTCTACTCGATTTCCCAGCTGCCGGACTGGGCGCGCCACCTCTCGCTGATCGATCCCATCCTGTACATGGTCAACGCGTTCCGCTTCGGGTTCCTCGGCCTCTCCGACGTGCCGGTGGCCGAGGCGTTCATCATCATGGCGGCCGCCATCACCGGGCTGTTCACGGCAGCCGTGCTGCTGCTGGACCGCAGCTCCGGCATCCGCGAGTAAAGGCGCTCCGATGGCCGTCCCTGGCGGCGGGCCGCGCGGCCTACGCCGGCTGCGCGGCCGCTGCGGCGCGGCTCACCCTTTCACCCAGGTGCCGCTGCTGTCGCGGTAGTACCAGCCGTTCTTCTTGGCGTGCGCGATCCAGCGGCTCGCGAATGTGCTGCGGATGTTGCCGACCCACTGGGGGTGGCCGTTGGCATCGGCGATCTGCGCATACAGCTGCGACAGATCGCGGTTCTGCTGCGCCACGAGCTGCGCGAGCCGCGCGCGCTGCATCAGCGGCACGGTGCTCTGGTCGCGCACCGCGATGACGCCCTCGCTGGTGATGCCGATGACGCCGGACTGGAAGTACGGTTTCAGCTGCGCGAAGCGCTGATGCATATCGGCGACGATGGCGCGGATCTGCGGCGTCGAGATGTCCAGATCCGCCTGGCCGGCCGCGTGCGCCACCGGCACCAGAGCCATCACCACACGCCCGGCGAGCCGCGCGAGCAGGGATTGGGCCTGTGCGGGCGCGTTGCGGGCGGCGGGCGGCGGCGACGCGGCGGGCTTCTGCGGGCTCGCCGATTGCCCGGCGCCATTGCCGCTGCCGCCGGTGACGGCGTTGATGATCTTGTCGGCTGCCTTCTGGGCCGCGGCGGCCGGGAAATACACGTTGACCGTGACGCAGCCGGCGAGCAGCCCGAGCGCCGCGAGGATCGGCGCCATGCGGGCGGGACGGGGGGATGCGCCGGCGGGCGCGCGCTCAAGCGGGGCGGGACAGGTCGCGAATCTCATTGGCGTTCTCCATTGGGACCTTGCGGATATTCTGGCACCGGACGCTGAATGTTGCCTGACCAAAGCGGCTGCGGCGCACGATGTCCCGGCACCCGGCCGTCCGCACCGCGCTCAATTCACCTTCATGCCGCCGCTGCTGATGCCCTCCTTGATCTGCGAGAGCATCTGCGGCCAGTTGACCCGCCGGACGTTGCCGATGATGTCCAGGCGCGGCAGCCAGCTGCCCTCGACGAGGAAATAGCCGCCGTCGTCGCTCGGCCTCACTCCGGACATGTGGCAGATCTCGTTGCGCAGCCGGCAGCCGATGGCGAGGCGCCGGTAGTGAAAGGTCTTGAAGAACTGCAGCACACCGGACTCGAGCGCCGCGGTGACTTCGCCGCCGCCGCCGCCGAAGGCGGCGATGCGCGTGACCGCGTTTTGACTGATAAGGTGCGGCGAGCGGTCGCCCGGCATGGTGTAGAGGCGCGCATCGAATGCCACCGGCGACCAGTCGAA
>JAKCEJ010000179.1 GCA_021838065.1 Pseudomonadota bacterium | reverse complement strand
GGCAAGGCGGCCCAACAGGGGCACCTCTCGGCGGAAATCAATCTTGCGACTGACTGCTACGTCGGAAGAGGCATTGAGCAGAGTTACGCGCACCTGAACTTCTGGTTCCGTCGGGCGGCCGAAAAGGGGGATGTCATCGCGGAAACGGCCCTCGGATACGATTACTACAGTGGCCGTGGCGTTCCGCGCAGCTACACGCGGGCAGACTTCTGGTATCGCAAAGCAGCCGAGCGCGGATTGGCGGAGGGCTCGAGGCGGCGGCTCAGTCGGTCTGTTCGACGAGGATCCGCCCGTCCTCGATCCGTACCGCGTAGGTGCGCAGCGGCTCGTAGGCCGGGGGCGTGAGCGCCTCGCCGGTGCGCAGGCAGAAGCGGGCGCCGTGGCGGGGGCAGATGATCTGACAGGCCTCGACCTCGGCGCCCTCGAGCGGCTCGCCGTCGTGGGTGCACAGGTCATCGACGGCATAGAGGTCCGCGCCGCAGCGCACCACGAGCACCGCCTGACCGTCGAGATCCACCGCGAGCGGCGTCTCCTCGGCGAGACTCGCCACGGTGCCGGCGTCGATCCAGCTCATCAGAACATCCCCGTCTGCAGCCGGGCTCCTTCGGACATCATGCTGTGATTCCATGGCGGATCGAACGTGAGCTCGACGCGCGCTTCGCGCACCGTGGGGATCCGTTCAATCTTGTCGCGCACGTCGTCGACCAGAATCTCGCCCATGCCGCACCCGGGCGCGGTGAGCGTCAGGGAGACCACGACGTTGCGCGTGCCATCCTCGTTGACCTCCACCTCGCATCCGTAGACCAGCCCGAGGTCGACGATGTTGATCGGAATCTCCGGATCGTAGCAGGTGCGCATCTGCTCCCAGGCGAGCGCCCGCACGTCCTCCTCGGTGGCGTTCGGCGGCAATTCGGGCGGCTTGACCACTTCGCGCCCGATGGCCTCGGCATCCTCGCCGCTGATGCGCAGCAGGTTGCCGTCGATGTACACGGTGAAGCTGCCGCCGAGCGCCTGCGTGATGTAGCCGGACTGCCCGGGCTGCAGGGTGACCTCGGTGCCGGCCGGCACGATGACGGCGCGCACTTCGCGCTCAACGACGAACGGCTCGCTCTCATATCCAGCCATGGCTGCGGCTCACTCCGTCGTTACGGCGTCCGCGCTGCGATCGAGCGCGGCATTCAAGGTGTGCCAGCACAGCGTCGCGCACTTGACGCGCGCGGGGAATTCGCTGACGCCCGCGAGCGCGGCGAGCTTGCCGAGCGAGGCATCGGCAGTGGCGTCCTGGTGCGTGAGCAGCGTGTGGACCTGCTCGTAGAGAGCCTTGATGGCGGCCTTGTCCTTGCCCTTGACCGCCTCGGTCATCAGCGAGGCCGATGCGGTTGAGATGGCGCAGCCCTTGCCCTCGAAGCGGATGTCCGCGACGCGCTCCCCGTCGAGTCGCACCCACACGGTCAGCCGGTCGCCGCAGAGTGGGTTGTGCCCGTCGGCCTGCCCATCGGCGCCGGTGAGGGCGCCGAAATTGCGCGGCTTGCGGTTGTGGTCGAGGATGACGTCGCGGTAGAGATCTTTCAGATCCATCAGCCGAATACCTCACGGGCTTTGCCGAGGGCCGCCACGAGCGCGCGCACGTCTGCCTCGGTGTTGTAGCAGCCGAAGGAGGCCCGGGCCGTCGCCGGAATGTCGAAGAAGGTCATCACCGGCATGGCGCAGTGATGGCCGGTGCGGATCGCCACGCCTTCGCTGTCGAGGATGGTGCCGAGGTCGTGCGGGTGGCAGCCGTGCAGCGTAAAGGACAGCACCGCCGCCTTGTGCGCGGCGGTGCCGATGATCTCGATGCCGGGCATCCGCTCGAGCTCGGCCGTGGCGAGCGCGAGCAGGCGCTGCTCGTGCGCGGCCACGGCCCCGAGTCCGAGGCTCTCGAGGTAGTCCATGGCGGCCGCGAGCCCGACTGCGCCGGAGATGTTCGGGGTGCCGGCCTCGAACTTCCAGGGCAGCTCATTGTAGGTGCTCTTCTCGAACGAGACGGTGCGGATCATGTCCCCGCCGCCCTGCCATGGCGGCATCTCCTCGAGCAGCTCCTCCCGGCCGTAGAGCACGCCGATGCCGGTCGGGCCGTAGAGCTTGTGACCGGAGAAAGCGTAGAAGTCACAGCCGAGCTCGCGCACGTCGACCGCACTGTGCGGTACGGCCTGCGCGCCGTCGACGAGCACCAGGGCGCCGCTTGAGTGTGCCGCCTCGATGATGCGCCTCACCGGGACGATGGTGCCGAGAGCGTTTGAGACGTGCGCCACGGCGACCAGGCGCGTTCGAGCGGTGAGCAGCTCGAGGAGCCGGCCGATGTCGACTTCGCCGCGCCGGTCGATCGGCGCCACCTTGAGTGTGCAGCCGCTCTGCTCGCACACCATCTGCCACGGCACAATGTTGGCGTGATGCTCGAGTCCGGTGATGAGGATCTCATCGCCGGGACCGAAGCGCGGGCGGGCGAACGACTGGGCGACGAGGTTGATGCCCTCGGTTGCGCCGCGCACGAACACGATTTCGCGCGTCGAGCGGGCATTGAGAAAGCGCCGCGCCCGCTCGCGCGCGCCCTCGAAGGCCTCGGTAGCCGCCTGGCTGAGAGTGTGCACGCCGCGGTGCACGTTCGAGTGATGGTGCGTCTCGTAGCGCTCGACGGCTCGCAGCACCGCGAGCGGACGCTGGCCGGATGCCGCGCTGTCGAGGTAGACGAGCGGATGGCCGTTGACCTGCTGCGCCAGGATCGGAAAGTCGGCGCGGACGCGCTCGGCATCGAACGGTGCGGCGACGGCGCTGACGGCGTTCACAGCAGCTCCCTGAGGGCGACCGCCTCGCGCATCTGGCCGGCGAGTCCGTGCTCGATCTGCCGGCGCAGCTGCGCCAGCTCGATCTTCGCGACCACGTCTTCGAGGAACGCCCATTTCAGCAGGTGCTGGGCGACCTCCGGTGCGATGCCGCGCGAGAGCAGATAGAAGAGCATGTTCTCATCGAGCTTGCCCGCGGTCGCCCCGTGGCTGCAGCGGACCTCATCGGTGTAAATCTCCAGCTGCGGGCGCAGGTCGATCTCGGCCTGCGCGCCATCGAGAAGCCCGCGCAGCGACTGGCGCGAGTCGGTGCCCGCCGCCTGCTCGCGTACGGCGATCTTGCCGTTGAAGGCGACGCGCGAGCGGTCCGAGGCGATACCGCGGAACGTCTGCACCGTGCTGGTGCGCGCGGCGAGATGCTCGCTGAGGGCGTACATATCCTGGCTCTGCTGTGCCGCGCCGAGCGCCGCGGCCGACAATGTCAATTGTGCCGCGCGGCCCGTCAGCTGCGCGTGCACCGTGGAGCGGGAGGCGAGCGCGCCGGTGCCTACCGCCAGCAGGTCGTAGCGCGCATCGGCGGCGAGCTGCGCGGTCAGCGTGTCGAACCATGCGGTGCGCGCGGCGCACTGTTGCAGGCGATAGTGGGTGAGGTGCGCATTGGCCGCGAGCTCAACGCGCACGGCGCTGTTGACCAGGCTCGAGGCTTCACCGGCCCCGATGTGCCGTTCCACAACGGTCAGCCGGGCGCCGGAATTAAGAGCAAGCCGCACGCGCGGATACGAGGCGCCGCTGTCCGCGCCAGCGGCGGCGAGGAACACCAGCTCGATGCCCGCGCCATCGGTTTCAGGGCGTACTTCGATGCAGGCCGCGTCGGTTGCGAATGCCTCGTTGAGCAGAGCCAGGCGCGCTTCCGGCAGCTCCGAGGCGAAGCGCCATGGGCCATCGGGCGCGCCGCCCGAGAGCAGGCTGCGCACCGTGACGCCGTGCGGTGCCGTCGCGAGTGAGCGCAGCCGGCCGTCGACGAATACATAGCGGGCGAACCCGGTGAGCGGCTCGGGCAGTGCCGGCAGCGCCTCGGCGGAGGGCTGCGCGGGGGCGAAGCGGGCGCGCTCGAGGACGCGCAGGTTCGTGTAGCGCCAGTTCTCCTCGCGCCCGGCCGGCAGCCCCTGCGCGCAGAGTGTCTCAATCGCCTCGCTGCGCCGGTGCGTGTCGATGACGCTCCCCGGCAGTGCCGCGCGGGCGGCGCCGTACTCATTCTTCAGGCGAGTCAGCACCGCCGCGCTCATGCCGCCTCGCCGATCAGCCAGTCGTAGCCGCGCTGCTCGAGCTCGAGCGCGAGCGTACGGTCGCCGCTGCGCACGATGCGGCCATTGACCAGCACGTGCACGCGGTCGGGAACGATGTGCTCGAGCAGCCGCTGATAGTGTGTGACCAGCACCAGCGAGCGGTTGGGCGCGCGCAGCGTGTTGACGCCGCTCGCGACCACCTTGAGCGCATCGATGTCGAGCCCGGAGTCCGTCTCATCGAGCACCGCAAGGGAGGGCTCGAGCACGAGCATCTGCAGGATCTCGTTGCGCTTCTTCTCGCCCCCGGAGAAGCCCTCGTTGACGCCGCGCGAGAGCATGCTCTCGTCCATGCGCATCAGGCGCATCTTCTCGCGCACCAGGGTGAGGAACTCGAAGGCATCGACTTCCGGAAGACCCCGGTGCTTGCGCGCGGCGTTCACCGCGGCCTTGAGCAGATAGACATTGTTGACCCCGGGGATCTCGACCGGGTACTGGAAGCCGAGAAACAGGCCCTCGCGCGCGCGCTCCTCGGGGCTGAGGGCGAGCAGGTCGCGACCCCTGAAGCGCACCGTACCGGCGGTGATGGCGTAGCCGGGGCGGCCGGCGAGCACGTGCGCGAGAGTGCTTTTCCCTGAGCCGTTCGGGCCCATGACGGCGTGCACTTCGCCCTCGGGCACCGTGAGCTGAAGGCCCTTGAGGATTTCCTTGCCGTCGACCGTGGTGTGCAGATTCTCGATGATGAGCATGAATGTGACCCTAAAGATTAACCCACCGCGCCTTCGAGGCTGACGGCGAGCAGATTTTGCGCCTCGACCGCAAACTCCATCGGCAGCTCCTTGAACACCGATTTGCAGAAGCCGCTGACGATCAGATTGACGGCGTCCTCGGCGCTGATGCCGCGGGCCAGGCAGTAAAAGAGCTCGTCCTCGCTGATTTTCGAGGTGCTCGCCTCGTGCTCGACGGTGGCGGACTCGTTCTTCACCTCGACGTAGGGAAAGGTGTGCGCGCCGCAGTCCGCGCCCATCAGCAGCGAGTCGCATTGCGTGAAATTGCGCGCGCCGCCCGCGCTCGGCAGGATCTTCACCAGGCCGCGGTAGGTGTTCTGGCCGCGCCCGGCGGAGATGCCCTTGGAGATGATGGTGCTGCGGGTGTCGCGGCCGATGTGGATCATCTTGGTGCCGGTGTCGGCCTGCTGGCGGTTGTTGACGGTGGCCACCGAGTAGAACTCGCCCACCGAGCCTTCCCCGCGCAGCACGCAGCTCGGGTACTTCCAGGTGATCGCCGAGCCGGTCTCGACCTGCGTCCAGGAGATGTGCGAATTGCGCCCGCGGCATTCGCCGCGCTTGGTGACGAAGTTGTAGATGCCGCCGACCCCCTCGGCATCGCCCGGATACCAGTTCTGCACCGTTGAGTACTTGATGAACGCCTCATCGAGGGCGACGAGCTCCACCACCGCGGCGTGCAGCTGGTTCTCGTCGCGCTGCGGGGCCGAGCAGCCCTCGAGATAGCTGACGTACGCGCCATCGTCGGCGATGATCAGCGTGCGCTCGAACTGGCCAGTCTTGGCGGCGTTGATGCGGAAGTAGGTCGACAGCTCCATCGGGCAGCGCACGCCCTTGGGCACGTAGACGAACGAGCCGTCGGAGAACACCGCGGAATTCAGCGCCGCGAAGAAGTTGTCGCTGTAGGGCACGACGGTGCCGAGGTAGCGCTCGATGAGCTCGGGGTGCTTCACCACCGCCTCGGAGAAGGGGCAGAAGATTACCCCAGCCTCCTGCAGGCGCTCCTTGAAGGTGGTGGCGACCGACACGCTGTCGAACACCGCATCCACAGCGACCCCCGCGAGCCGGGCCCGCTCGTGCAGCGGCACGCCGAGCTTCTCGTAGGTCTCGAGCAGCTTCGGGTCGACCTCCGCGAGGCTCTTCGGCCCGTCGGTCTTTATCTTCGGCGCCGAATAGTAGGAGATCGCCTGGTAATCGATCGGCGCGAAGCGCACGTGCGGCCAGTGCGGCTCGCGCATCGTCAGCCAGTGCCTGAGCGCCCTCAGGCGCCACTCGGTGAGAAAGGCCGGCTCGCCCTTCTTGCGCGAGATCAGGCGCACCACGTCCTCATCGAGTCCCGGCGGCACCGTGTCGGAGTCGATGTCGGTGAGGAAGCCGTGCCGGTAGCCGCGGCCGATCAGGTTCTCGAGCTCTGTCGCTTCTTTCATGGGCGGTCAACCGATGCAGTGGTTCAGGCGTTCGGAATGCGCAGCGGCGCGGCGGTGACGGCC
>JAKCEJ010000178.1 GCA_021838065.1 Pseudomonadota bacterium | reverse complement strand
CCCGCTCGCCCTTGGCGCGATGTCGATCGTCTCATCGATCCTCGGCACGTTCTTCGTCTCCACGCGCGAGGGCGGCAAGATCATGAACGCCCTGTACAAGGGCGTGTTCGTGGCCGGCATCGTCTCTGCGGTCGGGTTTTACTTCATCACACGGGCGCTGATGCCGCAGGGAGGCACCGCGCTGTTCTGCTGCGCGCTGATCGGCCTGGCGCTTACTACCGCGCTCATCATGATCACCGAGTACTACACGGCCACCGAGTACAGCCCGGTGCGCAAGATTGCGGCGGCATCGCAAACCGGCCATGCGACCAACATCATCGCCGGACTCGGCGTGTCGATGAAGTCGACCGCCCTGCCGGTCATCGCGGTGTGCCTGGCCATCTGGGGCTCGTACCGGCTGGGCGAGGTGCACGGTGTGGGCCTCTACGGCATCGCCGTCGCCGCCACTGCGATGTTGTCGATGACCGGCATGATCGTGGCGCTCGATGCCTACGGGCCGATCACCGACAATGCCGGGGGCATCGCCCAGATGGCCGGGCTCCCGAAGCAGGTGCGCGACATCACCGATCCTCTGGATGCGGTGGGCAACACCACCAAGGCGGTGACCAAGGGCTACGCGATCGGCTCGGCGGCGCTCGCCGCGCTGGTGCTGTTCGCAGACTACACTCACGACCTTCAGGCGGCAGGGAAGCTTCCGGTCTTCTCGCTGTCGGATCCGGCGGTGATCATCGGCCTGTTCATCGGCGGACTCGTGCCGTACCTGTTCGCCGCGATGGCGATGGAGGCGGTCGGACGCGCCGCCGGCTCGGTGGTCAATGAGGTGCGCCGCCAATTCCGCGAGATCAAGGGCATCATGGACGGCAGCGCCAAGCCCGATTACTCGCGCGCCGTGGACTTGCTCACCCGCGCGGCGATTCGCGAGATGATCATTCCCTCGCTGCTGCCGATCCTGGTGCCGGTGGTGCTGGTGGTGGTGATGAATTTCCTGATGGGCCCCGGCGCCGGCATCAAGGCGCTCGGCGGACTGCTGATCGGCACCATCGTGACGGGCCTGTTCGTCGCCGTCTCGATGACCACCGGCGGCGGCGCCTGGGACAACGCCAAGAAGTACATCGAGGAGGGCAACTTCGGCGGCAAGGGCTCGGAGGCTCACAAGGCGGCGGTCACCGGCGATACGGTCGGCGATCCGTACAAGGACACCGCGGGACCGGCGATCAATCCGCTCATCAAGATCATCAACATCGTCGCGCTGTTGATGATTCCGCTGCTCTGAGGCGGCCTGGAGCGCGCCTGCGGCCGCGACGCGCGGCCGCAGGCGCGCCGGATCGAAGCGGGCCGCGGGCCCTCAGGCGCGGCCGGCGCGCGACTGCGTCAGCACCGCACTCACCAGCCGGTTCAGCCGCTCACAGTAGGCTGCGACCGGCTCATCGGACTCGGCCTGTTTGCCGATCAGCGCGCGGTGGATTTCCGACAGGCGCCTCTCGATGCGCTCATCGACCGTCATTGATCGGCTGATCAGCGCGCTGACGCACGCCGAAATCTCCGCATCGAGGGTACGCGCATCGCTGCCCGCGATCTCGACTCCGGCGAGCTCGCTGGGACAGCCCGCGGCCAGATGTTCACACCATATACGGGCAAGCTGCATAGGCTTTTGGCGTCCCTGCCGCTCGTTTTCGTATAGAAATGGACGCCCTTCATATCATGGCCGACTGCAAGTTGCACCGGACATTTCGGAATTGTGCGCCGCGCGTGATGTTGGTCAGCACCAACAGAATGAACGATGAGACCCGGTCTAGCCTCATAAGCGCTTGATGCACAAGAGCCAAACGTGCTGAGCCGGAGCGTTGTATTTGCGTCAAGCCCGGCGTTGCGCGTGGACGTCTCGACGAATCGGTAACAGACTGTTACTGTTGCCCCGATGCGGCGGCAACAGCCGCCCTGGGGCGATTCCGTGCGATCAGTAGAACAGTTTCCCGTGACCAAGACCGACGATGAGTGGCGCCGCAAGCTCACGCGGGAGCAATACCGCGTGCTGCGCAGGCACGGCACCGAGCGCGCCGGCACCAGCGAGTTGAATTCAGAGCACCGCGCCGGAGTGTTCGTCTGTGCCGGGTGCGCGCAGGAGTTGTTTTCATCCGAAGCCAAGTTTGAAAGCGGCACCGGCTGGCCGAGCTTCTTCGCGCCGCTGCCTGCGGGGCTCGCCACACGCGAGGACCGCGGCCTCCTGATGCGGCGCACCGAGGTGCATTGCGCGCGCTGCGGCGGGCACCTCGGGCACGTGTTTCCCGACGGGCCTGAGCCGACCGGACAGCGCTACTGCATCAACGGCGCGGCGCTGCGCTTCGAGCCGCGTTAGCGCGGCCCCTCAGGCCGCGAGCGGCAGCGGCTTCGGGCGCGCTATGGCGTAGCCCTGCATGTAGTCGATTCCCATGCGCCGTGCCACCTCCATCGCTGCACTGTCCTCGACCTGCTCGGCAATCACCTTGAAGTTGAGCTTGCGCGCCAGTTCGATCATGGCCGTGACCATCGCCTGATTCACCGTATCACGCGCCAGATTGCGCATGAACGAGCCGTCGATCTTCAGGTAATCCATCGGCAGGCTGCGCAGGTTCGAGAACGAGCCGACGCCCGAGCCGAAATCATCCAGCGCGAAGCGGCAGCCCATGCCGTGCAGCACCCCGACGAAGCGCCGCGCGTGCTCTATGTTGGCCACCACGGCCGACTCGCTGAGCTCGAAGCACACCTGACCGGGCGACACCCCGGTGCTGTCGAGGCATTCGACGACGAACTCGAGGAAGTCGGGGTCGGCGAGGGTCTGGCCGGAGATATTGATCGCCACGCAGCGGCGCGGCGGCACCGGCAGCGCGCCGCGGCCGAGTGCCGCCAGCGTCGTCTGCACCACCCAGCGGTCGACGAGCCCCATCAGCCGGTAGCGCTCGGCGGCGCGCACGAGCTCGGCCGGGGAAATATGCTCGCTGTCCTCGTCGCTGAGGCGCACGAACACCTCCATCGCCGGCCCGTTGGTGTCATCGCCGTAGGCCGGCACGATCGGCTGCTGGTACAGCTGGAAGCGGTTCTCGCGCAGCGAGATCTGCAGCTTCTGCAGCCACTGGATCTCACCGCTGTGGCGGGCAAGCGCCTCATCGTGCGCCGAGTACACCGCGACCCGGCCCGAACCGCGCTTCTTCGCGACATAACACGCCGAGTCCGCCGCCACCAGCAGCTCCTCCGGGGCGCCGCTTTCGCGCGAGATTTCCACCAGTCCGACCGAAACGCCAAGATTGAAGATCTTATCGCGCCACACGAAGCGGTGATCGGACACGGCACGGCACACGTCATCGGCAATCTGGCGGGCTTTCTCGAGCGGGCAGCCGATCAGCAGCATGCCGAACTCATCGCCCCCGAGGCGTGCCACCGTGTCGCTGTCGCGCACCGCGTCGCGCAGGACCTTGGCCACCTCGCGCAGCACACCGTCGCCGGCGATGTGCCCGCTGGTATCGTTGACGACCTTGAATCGGTCGAGATCGAGACAACACAACACGTGCTGTCCGTCGCCGCGATGCCCGCCTTCGGCGGCCTCCTCCAGCCGCCGCTCGAACTCGGGACGGTTGACCAGCCCCGTGAGCGCATCGTGCGTGGCCTGGTAGGACATCTGCCGGGCGATGCCGCGCAGTTCCGACACGTCGTGCAGCAGCACCAGCGCCCCGCTCAGGCGCCCGCCGGCGGCGCGGATCGGCGAGGCCGACAGCTCGATCGAGCGCTCGCTGCCATCGGTGCGCGCCACGAGCAGGGCGCGACGGCCGAGGTTGACCGCAATGCCGCTGCCGAGCGCCTGGCGGATCGGCTCGGCGAGCAGCCGTCGGTCGCCGTCCTCGACCAGATTCACCACGTTCTCGAGGCTCCTGCCGAGCGCCTGGGCGCTCGGCAGCCTCATGAGCCGCGACGCGGCGGCATTGATGTAGGTGATGCTGCCGGCGCCGTCGGTAGCCACCACCGCCTCGGAAAGCAGGTCGAGCACGGCAAGATCCCCGTCCTGCGCCGCGAGCGCGCCACGCGGCGTGCTCGAAGTCTGCTCCGGCAGCACCTCCGTGCCCGTGACGAGCAGCGCGCGGCCGTCAAATTCGACCGGCGCGACCGCGAGTTCCAGGCGCATCAGGCCGTCGGCGCCGGGCAGGTCGACCTCGTAGCGCTCGGCCGCCGCCTCGCCCGCCAGGTGGCGGCGGAGATTCTCGGCGACCAGCTCGGCGTACTCCGGCGTCACCAGGTCGGCGAGCGGCCGGCCGATGAGCGCCTTCGGATCGGCGCCGAGGAGGCGGGCGAGACGCGCATTGGCGTAGACGATGGCATTGCGGTGCACCAGCACCGCCTGCTGCACCTGCGCGCCGAGCGCGAGGAACTGGCGGCGTCCCGGCTCCTCGGCGCGCGGCGGCGGCGGTGCGCCGAGCAGATGATTGAGCGCGCCCACGAGGGCGGCGACCTCGTCCCCTGCGCCGGGGCTCTCCAGCGATGCGGCCGCCGGCCGCTCGGGGGGCAGATGCTCGATCTGGCGCGCCAGGGACTGGAGCGCCTGGCGCTCGTGACGTCGGGACCGTTCGATGCGCACCAAAAGAATTGTGGCCGCGAGCAGCGCCAGAAGGAGGCAGAGGGCCCAGACGATCGACATTCAGGTGAGCTTCCCTCGGGCGGCTGCGTCCTGGCTGCTGCGCGACTTATTGATTATATCCATACCCGAGCACGCGAACGCCGCGAGCATACGCCATGGGCAGGGGCGTTCCAGCGCTAATTCACCATATCTCGTCGCAAATCGGCTTGGCAGGAGCGCCGAAAACTCGTAATTTCCCCCTGCCCCGGCTTGCGGGGAAGCCCTTGTTCCGCCTGGAGTCCCGTCACGATGCCGGCCGATGCCCGCGAACAGATGATCGAGCAGCAGGTGCGCGCCTGGAATGTGCTCGATGAGCACGTCCTCGAGACGCTGCGCAAGGTGCCGCGCGAGGCGTTCACGCTGCCGCAATACCGTTTCCTGGCGTACGCCGATACGGAAATTCCCCTGCCGGCCGGCCAGCACATGCTGCGCCCGAGCGTCGTCGGGCGGCTGCTCGCGGCATTGAACCTGACGGGCGGGGAGCGGGTGCTCGAGGTTGGCACCGGATCGGGGTTCGTCACCGCCTGCCTGCGCGCCGTCGGCAAGTCGGTCCAGTCGCTGGAAATCGTGCCGGAGCTGGCCGACATGGCGCGGCGCACGACGAGCTCGCTCGGCCTTCGCGATGTGGATGTGGTCACGGCGGATGCCCTGGCGTTCGAGCCGACGGGCCGCTTCGAGGCCATTGCCGTGACGGGCTCGGTCCCGGTATACCCGCACCGCTGGCGGGACGCACTGACCGTCGGCGGACGGCTGTTCGTCGTGGTCGGCGCTGCCCCGGTGATGGAGGCGAGGCTGGTGCGCCGGGTCGCCGAGGACGCCTGGACCGAAGAGAGCCTGTTCGAGACGGTCATCGATCCGCTGGCGCATGCCGAGCGGCCGGTGGAGTTCATCTTCTGATCACGGCGGCCGGATGCCGCGGCATCGACCGATAGGCAATCGGCCGCTTCGCACAACCTGCCCGCCGGTGTGCAACTTTGCGCCCCCGGCGGTGTTTTTAGGGAAGCCCATGCGAACCACCCAACGTCATCTCACGCTCGCGCTGCTCGTCGGCGGACTCGCGCTCGGACTGCCGGCGCTCGGCTCGGCCACAAACTTCCTCCAGGTCTATCGCGAGGCGCGGCTGCACGACCCGACCTTCCGGCAGTCCTACGCCATCTACATGGCCGCTCGCGAGGCGCGCCCGGAGGCCTGGGCGGTGTTGCTGCCGCAGATCACGGCCACCGCCGGCAAGACCTGGAGCCACTCCTCCGGCAGCAGCGGGCAGGTCGGCTCGACCGCGGCCGGCAACCTCTACACCTACAGCATTCCGTCGAGCTCCAATAGCGATGCCAAGCAGTGGAGCCTGGACCTGACGGAGAACCTCTTCTCCTGGACCGACTGGATGAACCTCAAGGCCGCCGACAAGCAGGTGGCCCAAGCGCAGGCGAACTACGAGGCGGCGGCCCAGAGCCTGATCCTGCGCACCGCGACGGCCTACTTCAATGTGCTCGCCGCGGTCGACACCCTGCAGGCGCAGCAATCCTCGCTGAAGGCCCTCACCCTCGGGCTCCTGCAGGCCAAGGAGCGCTATCGGATCGGCCTGATCGCCATCACGGATGTGGAGCAGGCCCGCGCCGCGCGCGACACCGCCGCCGCGGCGGTCATCACCGCCAAGCAGACCCTCGCCAACGCGCTCGATCAGCTCGCGGTGATCACCGGCACCCAGTACCGCACCTTGAGCGAGCCCGGAGACAGCCTGCCGCTCGCCATGC
>JAKCEJ010000177.1 GCA_021838065.1 Pseudomonadota bacterium | reverse complement strand
CTCTTCCACATGGTTGACGAACGTCGTGAGTTCGGCATCCGTCAGGCGATCGATCACGGGCGGATAACGGCGCGGCGCGATGCGCTGCCCAATCATCACTTGCGCCCAGCTTACCGTCTTGAACAGTTCGTCGCTGCGCGGGATGATTCGTGCGCTGTCGCGAAACAACGCAATGACCTCACGAAGCGACTCCGGGATTTCCATGGTGCGGCAGTAGTTCCAGAACGGCGTGTCGGCACGCTCGGTCGCGTGGTAATGCAGGATGAGGAAGTCGCGCACCCATGCGAACTCCTCGTCCATCTGCGCGTTGTAGCGGTTCTGGAGCGTTTCGCTGCAGTCGCGCTCGGGAAACAGGAGCGCCAGCTTCGCGATCGCCGTCTGGACCAGGTGGATAGCCGTCGACTCCAGGGGCTCGAGGAACCCGCTCGAGAGTCCTATCGCCACGACGTTGCGGGTCCATGGGCGCCGCCGCTTGCCGCCATGGAAGGGAATGAGCTTCGGCTCCGCGAGCGGCCGACCCTCGAGATTCTCAAGCAGGATCGACCTCGCCTCGTCATCGCTCATGTAGCGGCTGGAGAAGACGTGGCCGTTACCCATGCGATGCTGCAAAGGAATGCGCCACTGCCAGCCCGCCGGCCGCGCGGTCGAGCGCGTATAGGGGGTCGGCGCAACCACGTTCTCACAGGGCACCGCCCAAGCGCGGTCGCAGGGCAGCCAGTGCGACCAATCCTCGTAGCCCACCTGCAGTCGCTGCTCGATCAGCAGGCCGCTGAAGCCCGAGCAATCGATAAAGAAGTCCCCGGAGACGGTGCGGCCGTCCTGCAGCACCAGCGTGTCAACGAAGCCCGTCTCCGGTCGCAGGCGCACCTCCACGATCCGACCCTCGACGCGCCGCACGCCACGCGCCTCGGCGAACCGACGCAAGTACCGGGCGTAGAGCGCCGCGTCGAAGTGGTACGCGTAGACGATGTCCTCGAGCGGCGTATTTTTCGGCGCGTCGGTGGGCGTCGGCATGAACCGGCCCTGGCGGGCAGCCAGGACATTGAAGGAATACAGGCCGAGATCCTTGGCCAAACCCATCTGCAGGGCCCGTGTCCAGTATTGATGAAAGGGCTGCCCATCCAGGTCCAACCCCAGTGTGCCGAAGCCGTGGATGTACGAATCCCCAAGGCGCGCCCAATCGCGGAATTCGATGCCGAGCTTGAAGGTCGCCTGAGTGGCACACACGAATTCCCGCTCGTCGATCCCGAGCAACGCGTTGTGCCTGCGGAACGGAGGAATGGTGGCCTCGCCGACACCAATGATGCCGATCTCCTCGGACTCGATCACTTCGATGGACAGTTCCGGGTAGAGCAGCTGCCGCAGCGCTGTCGCCGCCATCCAGCCGGCCGTTCCGCCGCCGACGATCACCAGCCGGCGGATGCTGTGCTCATTCATCTCGCGCACCTCCTCGACGCCGCTCAAATCGGCGCGCCACGGCGCGCGCACAGGCTCCCCGAAAGAACCGCGCTCCCGGGCATTGATTTCGACATCGTGTCGGCCGGCGACCGCGGCGACAGCGCCGCCGCGGTCGCGCGACCCCTTACCAATTGATCCCCGCGGTGAACTTGAGCGTCAGAGGCACTCCGTATATCGGCCCGTTGGTGATGTACTGCGGCGGAAGCCCACCACTGACTTTCGGGTTGAACGTCGCAGCCGCATATTGCGGCGTATTGAACAGATCGAGAACATCGAGGCGCACGTAACCCTTCATCCCGTAAACCCGCAGGCTGAAGTTCTTGGTCGCCTCCAAGTCGAGATTGTGCTCACCCCAGGTATCGCGCGGGAACCCAGTCGTCGGGAAATCCCAGTAACCGTTGCACTGCTGCAGGGTGGTCGGACAGGGCGCGGCGGCGCCGAAGCCGATCGGTGTCGCGAGAGTCAGTTTTGCACCGTAGATCACGTCCCATGGGCCATTGATCGAACCCGTGATGACGACGCGGTGTTTGGGAATCACGCTGCTCGGCACCATGGGATACATCGACACTTTCGGCAAGTCGAACAGGTAGTTGTTGTTCGAGAAATAAGTGTAGTAATCGTTCTGGTACGCATCCGAATACGTATACGCGATCGTGGCGCTCCAACGCGAGTCGCGGGTGTAAGGCTTGTCGAGGAACACCAGGACCTGCTTGTTTGTATCTTTGCCGCCGTTATTCCACAGGACTAGATTGCCACTGGTACCAGGCACGCCGCCCCAGGCGGGGCAGACTCCCGCACTTCCCCAACCGCAAGGCACGTAATAGGCGCCGTTCGCCGCGCGGTTGCCGAGCTGGCCCACGATTCGATTGTAGCTCTTGACCTCCGACAACGTGATGCTCGCGTCCCACTCGCCGAGGCGCGTGCGAAAGCCCAGGCTAAACTGATCGGAGTACGGATTCTGGATATGGTTGTTGACCATGTCGATCTCGCCATACGGCGTCGAGTTGAGCGACTGCAGATTGGCGAGATTCATATAGGACGGGTTCCACGCCACGCACGGCGGGTTGCCGTTGGCCGCTGTCGGATTGGCGTTCGCCGCCGTCAAGCAGCCGAAATTGCTGTTGCCGCCGCCGTAGAAATCCACGTTCGGCTCGGCGAGCGCCGACTTGGTGAGCTCGAGTGACATCAGGTCGAAGATGTTGCGATCGTAGGCGCGCGCGTAGCCGCCAAAGATGACGTAGCGTTGATTCCCCTCGATGTCGTAGGAGAACCCGATGCGCGGCTGGATCTCGTTGCTCTGCGGCGAGCGGTTGTGGCCATTACTGATGTAATTGGCGATGTTCTCGCCTCCGAGCGCGAGCGCCTGCGCGTAGGTCTCGGTAGATCCCGGCGAGTACGGGCCGTAGATGTCATTGACGACGGCTTGCGGCGTGACGAAGTGCTCCCACGCCGGGACCGTCTCATAGTCGTAACGCACCCCAAGATTGAGCTCGAGGTGGGAGTTGACATTCCAGTCGTCCTGAAGGTAGATGCCGAACAGTTGGTCGTTCGAGTTCGCGAGCACCTGCTTATTGCCCTGATAGAGAGCCGTGTAGTTGACCTGATAGGGCGTGGCATTGGTACCCGTCGGGCCGACCGCATAATAGAACTGCGAGCCCTGACCCGCGTCCTGGTAGCTGAGTTTGGTTCCGGTGTAACTCACTCCGAATTTGAGAGTATGCGTTCCGGCGAAGCTCAGGTTTGCAAGCGTGAAGTCGTCGGAGAGCGCATAGACCTGCTGTTTATTCTTGAACTGCGAGTAGACACTCTCGCCGTTGACGTTGATGAGCGTCGCGTTGCCGGTGCTGGTGAACCACTGATACGTGAGCTGAGGCCTGGTGGAGCTCGCAAACGGAGTCTGTCCCGATGATTCGTAGCTGATACGGGCCTGGTTCGTCCAGTCTCTGCCCGCGTGCAGCCAGTAGAGGCCGATTCGGCTGAAGCGATTGTCTATCGAGTTGGCGGCCGAGGCCGCTGTCTGACCTGCGGCGCCGCTGATCTGGCTCTCGGAGCGGTACAGCTCGGTGAGCTCCAGGCGGTCGTTCACACCAGGCTCGTAGTCGAGCTTGGCGAACAGCAGGTCCTCGCTGAACGGGTTGGTGGTCGGACCAAACTGCGACCACACGCCCGCGGGCATCAGCGACTGCAGGCCGGCGACGGTCGGAATGTTGTTTCCGGTCGCGGGGTATACGACGTTCGGCAGCGCCAGGTCCTTGTGCTCGTAGGCCACGAAGTAGTGCGCGACGTTCTTGATGATGGGCCCGCCGGCCGACACGCCGTACTCCAAGCTCTGACCTCCGAGCGCCTTGGGGTCGCCCGGTGTCGTCGAGTTCGCCTCCGCCGGCGTGTCCGCACGCAGATTCTGATTGGTGAAATCGACAAAGGAGCTGCCGTGGAATTTGTTCGTGCCTGATTTGGTCTCGGCGGCAATGGCGGCGCTCGCCACCTGGGCGTACTCCGCGCTGTAATTCGAGGTGATGACGCGATACTCTGCAATCGCCGACTGTGGGAAAGGGTTGCCGGGATCTCCCACGTTGGGGTTCTTGTTCGGGCCCGACTGGCCGGCGATACCGCCCTGCACGAAGTCGGTCATGCTCGTACCGTCGATGTAGACGTTGGCGTTCTCGGACTCCTGCGCGCCGCCGCGAAATGCGGTATTGCCGCTGCCGTCGACTGTGAAGGTGACGCCCGGCAGGATGTCGGCGAACTCGAGGAAGTTGCGGGTGATCTGCGGAATGGTCGCTATCGTGCGCGCCGTGACGATTCCACCGACCGCCGGAGTGCGCATCTCGACCAGTCGACGTCCCGAGACGACCACTTGCTGCAATGTCGCTGCGCGAAGCGTCGTATTGGTGAAATCGAAGACCACCGTAGAGGCAACGCTGAGCGTCAGGGTCTGCTCTTGGGTTCCCGCCTTCACCCGGTAGCGGCCGGGGGGCAATCCGACCAGGATGTAAGTGCCGGCCTGGGACGCGACGGCTTCTCGGCGAGCGCCAGTCGCGATGTTCGTCGCGATGATCTTTGTACCCGCCACGGCATGACCTTCCAGTGTCGCACTCGCGATCTGCGCATAGGCCGTGTGCGGAACGAGCGCCGCAGTGCTGGCCGCGAGCGTGGATGCGACAAAACTGGCAACGAGATGCTTGCGTGACCTGCAGTGCCTCGACATCTTGCTTCCCCCTCAGTTTGACAAACCGGCGATTGCGAGCCCATTCCGCGGGTGCTGTGGCAAGAATTCGGCTCGACGCATCCGACCTCGCTCTGTGGCGCACGGCGGACGCGATAGCAGACTTCTCGGTTTACCCCCCGCATAGCCCTCCGCAGCGTCAGTCACATGGCTGGCGCGAAATCCCGGTAAATGCCACCGGCGATGCGGACTGGCTCAGCGGATCCCCACGGCGATCAGTTGTAAACGCTTACCTAGCGATGTAAACGTTTACACTTTCTGGTCTCGTTTATATTCTCCGCATTGATCATTGTCAATATCCCTCCGGATCCGGCTGGGGGAGGACTCCCAGACAGGCCAAAATCGGCCCGACAGAAATTGCCTCGGCCAGCCGCACGCAGGATTGTTGCGCGCGCACGACAAGATTCCAGCGTGATGGCGCGAGGGACAGCGGCGCAAGCCGTGGCCGGTCTGAGTTCCCAGCTGCGCCCGAGGACTCGTCCTCGCAGACACGCAATGCGGCGTGCCGAACCAAGGGATGCGCCGATCGAGACGAGCCGTGCCCGATGTCGCAAACACCTGACCGCCCGGTGGAAATCCGGTGTGTCCCCGGCCGCCGGGCAAACTGCCTGCTCGTGACGCTCGGCCACCTCCCCAGACATCTCGCCGCGGGACGACCACGCGCAGCGTGTTGGAGAAGTTCTCCGCCGTGTGGGTGATCGACATGCGCGCCCCGACCAGCGACGGACGAGAGCTCGCCCTCACGCGCCACACCCAACCCGGGTCGGACCTGAAGCGGCTGATCAAGCGCCTAAAGCAAACCGTGCCGCCCCAGCCGTCGGCGAAAATCACCGCCGCCCGGGCCGCCACCGTCACCCCGCTGTAGTGCTGGCCTGCAGGGGAGCAATCGGCCGCTCACCGTTGCGCTACGCTGCGAACCCGCGAAGCCGGACTAGGACCGCCACCTCAATTTCCGGCCCGCACTCGAACACAACCCGGTGCCTGAGCTTGGTCCCGGCGATGCCGTGCTCATTCCCCAGGCGCGATGACATCACGTCGAGTCACTTGCTGCGTGCAACATGCTCGTGAACGACTGGTGGAACTGCACCCAATCGCCTGAGTCACCCGGAGAAAGCCTGCTGCACGCGATGATCGAGCGTCGCCATTGGCCGATTGCGCAG
Source organism: Pseudomonadota bacterium (assembly GCA_021838065.1). GTDB lineage: Bacteria > Pseudomonadota > Gammaproteobacteria > Steroidobacterales > Steroidobacteraceae > 13-2-20CM-66-19. The sequence goes on along the minus strand of JAKCEJ010000177.1, from coordinate 554 downwards.
CGCGCTGTGTGGCGAGATCTATTCGACGACCACATATTTCAGACGAGCGGCGATCCGCTCGGCCACTTGCCGCCGGAGCTGCGCGCCTTGATGGGTGAGCGCGCTCAGCAGGCGCTCGGCACCGTGCGAAAAATTCTCATGCGATCACTGAACGGCGGCCGAATAGATCGAGGGCGCGCTCCGCACTCATCCTCATTCTAAACGCTCTTCAGCGCGGGCCCCAGAGCGCGCGAACCCCGCCAGCTCCACACGCTCTCCGGTCGCGCGATCGAATGCATGCAAATCGCCCCGCTTGACCCAAAGTCGTATCTGCTCTCCGACTCGCAGCGTGTTCTCCGGCCGCAGACTAGCCAGCACTCGCCCGAGTCGGTGTGTCAGCTCCACATGACATTCGCCGCCCTGCGACTCGATTCGCTCGATGCGTCCGGCCAATTGCAAATCATCGGGACCGCCGGCCTGTGTCAAGAACGATTCGGGGCGCACGCCATATTCCAACCCACTCTCGCCGGCCGATACGCGCGCGACGTCGTCAAACGAGTCGGCGGTGAGGAAAT
>JAKCEJ010000176.1 GCA_021838065.1 Pseudomonadota bacterium | reverse complement strand
AGGCTGCCCATCCAGCCGCCGACGGCGCCCTGATAGAAGGCGGCCGACAGGTAGCCGACGAGCATGATCGGCACCACCAAATCCAGATTGCGGTGATGCAGCACGGTGAACGCAGCGGCGCACGCCGCAATGACGGCGAAGATCAGCGCATAGGTGCGGCGGCGCAGGCGCACATCGAGCATGGGCGAGAATATGAACGCCCAGAAGCCCGGTGAGATGATGATCGCGGTGATCGTCGCGACGTGCCCGCCGGGGATGCCTTCGGCGGCGAGCAGCTGCGGCAGGGTCACCACGCAGAAGCCGCCCATCATGCCGAAGATGGCGTTGGTGAGCCCCATCACCCAGATCGGCGGATGCGCTCGCGCGCCGGCGTGCGATTCAGTCATGGTCCCCTCCGCAATGGCCGGCCAGCGCGCAACGGCTGCGCGGTGATGCAGCCGAACCTGATCGGTTGCCAAACGCCACGCCCCAGGCGGCGTTCAGCGAAACGGATTCAGTCAACAGCGGGACTCATGGGCGGTGCATGGGGCGAAGTTCGATCTAATTGTTTGCCATGGCCTCGGTCGCGGCATTCTAGGCGCCTCGACGCGTCAACCGCAACCGTGCCTGGGGCGCTCAGCGCCCAGCCGCCGCGCCACTGGAGCACCTGCCGGTATGCGAATGCGGCCGGCCCGAGCGGCTCGAAACCGCCGCCGGTGCCGTCGGAATCAACGCAAGCCGCGGTGCCCTCGGGTGCCGGATTAGATCGTGCGGCCGTAGTAGAGCGCGGAGACGTGCGTCGCCTGGGCGAAGAAGAGCCAACGCTCGGTGAGCAGGCCGAGCGCGGCGCAGGCTACGGCGAGCGCGCTGCTCGCCAGCGGGAAAGTGCCGAGCCGGGCGAGGAGGCTGAAGATGAGCGGCAGTGAGAATCCCACGACGAGCGCGATGCGGCGCAACTTCGCGGCGTGGCGACGCGCGATCTGGAAGCCCATCTCCCGCAGAATGAAATTCTCGGTGAAATGCGGCGCATCGAGCGGCCGTGCCGGGGTGTCCTTGGGCAACCCGATCGCGCTGGCGAGCGTCGCAATCGGACTCTGCGCATCCACGTGGCGCCAGTAGGCGAGCTTGGCGATGAGCGCGCACAGCGCCCCGAGCGCGGCGAGGCTGGCCGCCAGCGCGGCGGTGCCAAAGGCGAGGGTATGCAGGAGCGCGAACAGCGTCGCGCCGGAGAAGAGCGCGTAGATCAGATAGTCCGGGGCGGTATGCCGGTTGTGCCACTGGCGGATGGGCTTCAGACTCGCGTAGATCATCGCGGTGCAGTACACCGTGCCGAGCGAGGCAAGCGCCACGACCACCCCGAGTGAGCGCGCCGCCGATGATCCGGGGGCGCGGTACTCCGCCCAGGCGAACGCCAGGGCGATGGGGTACGTGAGCACCGCAGCGACCCCCTCGCGCGAGAGCCAGGAGGAGCGCCACTGGCTGAACGCCCGCCACGCCCGCTCCTTGCGCCCGAGGTGCAGCATCGAGGCAATCAGTCCGAGGGTGGCGAGAATCACACCGACGCCGACGCCGGCGAGCACGAGCAGCCGGGCTGCAGGCGGCGCGCCCACCGCCACGTACAGCCCGAGCCACGTGAGCAGCCCGTAGGCGAAGCCGGTCAGCGTCGTCAGCAGCAGAACCGAGGCGGCGGGCTTCACCGGCTGAGCGCCTTGTCGAGCAGTCTGAGCAGCGCCCCGCCGATGCCCTGGCCGGTCGCGCCGCTCGCCTCGCGCGGCGCGGTCTGGATCTGCGCCCGCCGCGGCGGCAGGTACTTGTTGGTCGGCCGATAGCCGAGCTCCGGGAGCAGATCGGTGCCGCCGCGCTCGGCGACGAGCTTCGAGACGTTGCTGTCCGGATCGGCGAGATCGCCGAAATGACGCGCCTTGGCCGGACAGGTCGCGACACACGCCGGCTCGCGCTCCACCTCGGGCAGGCTCTCGTTGTAGATGCGGTCGATGCACAGGGTGCACTTGCGCATCACGCCGCTGTGCTCGTCGAACTCGCGCGCGCCGTAGGGACAGGCCCACGAGCACAGCTTGCAGCCGATGCACAGGTCGGCGTCGACGAGGACGATGCCGTCCTCGGCGCGCTTGAAGGAGGCCCCCGTGGGGCAGACCGTCACGCACAGCGGGTTCTCGCAGTGCAGACACGAGCGCGGGAAGTTCACTGTGCGCGAGCAGCCGTCCGCTTCGGTCTCGTACGAGTGGATGCGGTTGAACCAGACACCGTCGGGTTTCTCGCCGTACTGATCGTAGTCCGGGAGGATCCCCGCCTCGCCGCCGGTGTTCCATTCCTTGCAGTTGACCGCGCACGCATGGCAGCCGACACAGGTATCGAGGTCGATCACCAGGCCCATCTTGCGGGCCTCGGGCCCGCGCTGCGGCAACATCGTCATGCGGCGCTCTCGGCGGGCCGCTTGATCCTCAGGGGATTGGCCCCGAGGCGCGGCACGGTCTCATCGGGCGTGCCGGGCGCGCAGCGCTCGAGGCGCACGGTCAGATCGAACCAGGCCGCCTGGCCGGTCACCGGATCGGAGTTCGAGTGCGCAGCCTCGCCGCGCTCATCCGGCAGAAACTCCGAGATCACGTGATTCAGCAGGAAGCCGCGGCGGAACTCCGGCGCCTCACGCTGGAGGCCCCAGGCGCCGGCGCGCTTGCCGATCGCGTTCCAGGTCCACACGGTGTTGCGGTTGACGCCGCTCATGGTGCGCGCGCGCGCCTTGAGGCGCCCGTTGCGCGACTCGACCCACACCCAATCCTCATCCTCGATGCCGAGCTCGGCGGCGAGCTCGCGGTGCAGATAGATGCGGTTCTCGGGCAGGATCTGGCGCAGCCACGCATTGTGCGAGCCCCAGGAGTGATACATCGCCATGGGGCGCTGCGTGATGGCGTGCAGCGGGTAGCGCCCGTCGTGGCTCGCGGCCTGCTCGAGCGGCGTGTACCAGATGGGCAGTGGATCGAAGTAGCGGCGCACCCTCTCGCGCAGCCGCTGCGGGGGAACGTGCGCTCCATGCCCCTCGGCGGCCAGGCGAAAGCGCTGCAGCGGCTCGCTGTAGAGCTGCAGCACAATGGGCGCGCTCGAGCCGATGAAGCCCATCTCGCGCGCGCCCTCGAGGTAGGCCTGGTTGGCGAACTTGTAATAGAGCTGTTCCGGGGGCAGATGGTGGACCCAGAACCCGCCGTTCTCGATGTAACGGCGCAGCTGCTCGGGATTCGGCTCGCCTCGGCCGATCGCGTGTCCGTCCGCGCCGCGAAAGCCCGCCAGCGGCCCGATGCCTGCGGCGCGCTGGTGACGGACGATGTAATCGGCATACGAGTGGTAGAGCGGTTGCCCCTGCGCATCGGCGAAGTCCTTCAGGCCGAGCCGGCCGGCGATCTCGATGAGCACGTCCTGGAAGGGCCGCACGTCGCGCCCGGGCTTGAGCACCGGCACGCGGATGGCATCGCCCGGGCCGTGCGCCGAGCCGATCGGCCGGTCAAGCAGCGAGATGCAGTCGTAGCGCTCGAGGTAGGTCGTGTCCGGCAGCACCAGATCGGCGTACGCGACCGTTTCGGAGGCGAAGGCGTCGGCGACGACGACGAAGGGGATGCGGTACTCGCCGTGCTCGTCGGTCGCGCTCAGCATGCGGATCGACTCGCCGGGGTTCATGGCGGAGTTCCATGCCATGTTCGACATGAAGAAGAAGAGGGTGTCGATCTTCTGCGGCCCGGCCTCAAAGGCGCGGGCGATCACCATGTGCATCAGCCCGTGAATCGCAAGAGGCGCCTCCCAGGAGAAGGCGCGGTCGAGGCGCAGCGCCTCGCCCTGGGCGTCGACCAGCAGATCCTCCGGCCGGGTCGGACATCCGAGCGGCGTGGCGGTGAGCGGTGCGCCGGGAGCGCCGGCCGCGCGCCCCGGCGGGACGCCAGCGGGAATCGGCTTCGGGTACGGTGACTTGTAGCGCCAGGAGCCCGGGGTATCGACTGCCCCGAGCAGCATCTGCAGCACATGAATCGCCCGGCACGTATGGAACCCGTTCGAGTGCGCGGAGATCCCGCGCATGGCGTGGATCGCCACCGGCCGGCCCACCATCTGCGCGTGGCGGCGGCCGGCGGCGTCCGTCCAGGGCTGCTCGAGTACCACGGGTTGATTGAAGGCCACCTCGGCGATCTCATCGGCAAGGCGGCGGATGGTCGCGGCGGCAACGCCGCAGCGCTCGGCCACCGCTTCTGGCGCGTACTCGGCGGCGAGATAGCGCTCGGCGAGCAGCGCGAAGGCGGGGCGAGCGTGCCGTCCGTCGGGCAGGACGAACGTGCCGCTCAGCGCCGGATCGATGCCAGTCGCGCTCGCGCTCGCGAGCGACCCGGTGGCGCGGTCGAAGGCGAGCTCGTCCCCCCGCGCATTGCGCGCGATGAGCCCGTGCTCGGCGCCGCCGGCATCGTCGATCACCAGGTGATGCGCGTTGGTGTAACGCACGAGGAACTCGGTGTCGATCCGGCCCGCCTCGAGCAGGCAGTGAATGAGCGCGAAGACCAGCAGCCCGTCGGTGCCCGGGGTCACCGCGACGAACTCGTCGGCGATCGCCGAATAACCGGTGCGTACCGGATTGAAGGAGACGATTTTCGCGCCGCGCGCCTTGAGGCGCGAGAGGCCGAGCTTGATGGGATTGGAATCGTGGTCTTCCGCCACACCGAACAGCAGAAACAGCTGCGCGTACTCCCAGTCCGGCTCGCCGAACTCCCAGAATGCCCCACCCACCGAATAGAGCCCCGCGGCGGCCATGTTCACCGAGCAGAATCCGCCGTGGGCGGCGTAATTGATCGTGCCGAACATGCGCGCGAAGTGGCCCGTGAGCGACTGCGACTGGTCGCGGCCGGTAAACAGCGCGAGGCGGCTCGGGTCGCTCGCGCGGATCGCCGCGAGCCGCTCGGTCACGATGCGCATTGCCTCGTCCCACGAGATGGCCTCGAAGGAGCCCGATCCGCGCGGCCCGACGCGCTTCAGCGGCGTTGTCAGGCGCGCGGGCGAAACCGCCGTCATGATGCCTGCCGATCCCTTGGCACAGAGCACCCCGCGGTTGATCGGGTGATTGCGGTTGCCTTCGATATAGCGCAGCCGGCCGTTCTCGAGATGCACCTTGATGCCGCAGCGGCAGGCGCACATGTAACAGGTCGTGTAGGCGACCGACTTGGAGCTGACCGGAGGGCTCGACTCGCTGTCCGTGCCGGCGGCGTCACCCGATCGCGGCGCCTCGACTCCCTCGATGACTGATGGTGGCATGCCTGTCACGTGCGGAACTCTCCATGAGGCGCCGGCCCGCCGTATTGAAGGGGCGGGCCGCTGCGCGAATGCAGGGATAGTGCCGGCGACTCAGCTATGCCACAAATGCAAATACATGGATATCTATATATCTAAAAGGCATCTTTATGCTCGGGCAACGCCGCGACAGAGACCTGGCGCAGGCCCCGGGTATCCGCGGCCGCGCCAGGAGAGGCGAATCGGCGCCTGGCCGGGGCAGATCAGTTCGCGTAGGGCGCTGAGATCGCCACCGGGAACGGGGCGACCGGCACCGACGCCAGCAGCTTGCCCGAGGCCGCATCGATCACCGCGCAGCGCCCGGTCTGGCTGTCGATCGCGTAGGCGTTGTGTCCATTGCGGCTGAAGACGACTGCGAACGGTCCGCCGCCGACTACGATCGGCGTGCCGCTCGAGCCGGCGGCGGTGTGTATCACGCTCAGCGTGTCGACGGCGGCATTGGCCACGTAGAGCTGTCTGCCGTCCGGCGAGAGAGCGATCTGGCGGGGTGAGAGACCCGTCGCGATGGGTGCCGCAGCCTTGCCGGAGAGGGCATCGATGGGCAGCACTTCGTGCGCGAGGGTATCGGCTACATAGAGCGTTTTCCCGCCGGGCGCGATCGCGATCCCGATCGGTCCCGCCCCCGCGGGGAATGTGCTGCGCACCCGGCCGGCGCTCGTGTCGATGGCGCTGAGGCTGTTGCCGCCCTGGTTGGTCACGTAGAGCGTGCGGCCGTTCGGCGCGAACGCAAAGCCGGCGGGACCTGCCCCGACCGTGACGGGCTTGCCCGGCTTGAGGGTCGCGGTGTTGACGGGCTCGGCGGTGTCGCCGCCGCCATTGGCGACCCAAAGCGTGTGCCCGCCGGGGCTGAGCGCAAGCGCATCGGGTGCCGCTCCCACCGGCACGGTGGCCATCATCCGCTCCGTGCGGGCATCAACGACCGACACCGTGTTCGAGCCCTGGTTGGCGACGTAAATCCGCGAGCCGTGTGCGCTGGTCACGATCGCTGCGGGATTCTCGCCGACCGCGATGGACGGGCCTCGGGCGCGTGTCGCGGCATCGAACGGGGTAATCGTATTGTCGGCCGTGCTTGCGACGTACAGCAGCGCCAGCACCTTCCTCGCCGGCGCGGTG
>JAKCEJ010000002.1 GCA_021838065.1 Pseudomonadota bacterium | reverse complement strand
GCCGCGCTCCGGTCTCGGCCACAAACACGGCGTGGTGCTCGGCAATCTCGTCGGACTGATCGACTCGGACTATCAGGGACAGCTGATGGTGTCGTGCTGGAACCGCGGGCAGGAGCCGTTCGTCATTCAGCCGGGCGAGCGCATCGCCCAGCTGGTGATCGTCCCGGTGGTGCAAGTGTCGCTCGAGGTGGTCGAGACGTTCGACGAGAGCGCGCGCGGCGCGGGCGGCTTCGGCCACTCCGGCCGGCACTGAGCGCGGCCGCTCAGGCGGCCAGCATCCACAGGCCGAATTCACTGCGCCCGAGCAAGGCGCGGAACTCATCCGGCATGCCCTCGTGCAGCATGCTCTTCAGCAGGCCGTGCACGCCGAGCGAGCCGAGCTCACGCCACATCCGCTCAGGCAGCGGTCCCGCCGCGGCGGTCTGCATGATCAGCGCCATGAGGTACAGCACGATCAGGTAGTTGTGCGCGGTCGTCAGATCGAAAGGATAGGAATACACCTTGCAGAAGAGCGTGTTGCGCAGGATGCGCGCCACGAGCGGCGCCTCACTCGCCTCGAGTGCCGGCAGAACGGCGGGGATCTCCTGCGGCAGTTCCCGAAGCACTGCGCGGTTCCAGCCGAGCAGGCGCGAGAGCATGCCGTGGATGGCCGCGCGCAGCTCGGGCTTCAGGGGCGGCAATGCTTCGCTGCGCCATGCCGGCACGTCGATGGTGCTCCCGTCGGCGAGCGCACCGAGCAGCCGCGCGCCCACGTACAAGCGCCGCCGCAGCGGCAGCTCCTCGGCCGCGAGGCAGTCGCACAGCCCCTTCTCGATGTCGCGGAACGACTGCCACGGAATGGCGACGCCGGGTGCGAGGCGGTAGCTCTCCGTCGAGCGCGGCTCGGCATGCGCCAGCCGCTCGCGCAGATCCTCGGTGCGCTCCTCAGGCGCGATGCCGAGTCCGAGCCGGACGCTGCCGCAGATCGGGCTGAGAGCGACTGCGATACCCTCCGGCGTGCGCGCGAACGAGAAGGGAAACACGCAGCAGGCGCCGAACGGCTGGCGGCCGAGGGTCTGGTGAATCAGACATCGCTCGCGCGGCCCGAGAAAGCGGCAGTCCTCCGCGGGCGATTTCAGCTGTAGCGTGCCGTCGGCGCGCACGGGCAGGCGCGTGCCGGTGAGCTGCGGCGCGATCGTCCGCCAGGGCATGGCGTCGATCAGCAGCTGCGCCTCGCCCGGTAGGGTGATCTCGTAGTCGTGCCGGCAGCACGCCGCGCTCATGTGGCAGCTGAAGCGGGCCTCGGGCAGCGTTGCGAACGTGACCGGCGGGCGCCAGTAGAGCCGGAAATAGCCGGCATCGAGCAGCGCACGCGCCGCCGTCGGCTCGGCGCGCCGCATCCACGGATAGTCGGCGAGCGATTGCAGCAATCCCTCGCGGAAGGACCAGGACAGAATGCGCTCGCACGGGCTGCACCATACGACGCGCGGTTCTCCCGCGACGGCGCGCACGCCGAGGGCGGCGAACAGGCGCCGGTTCTCGCGCTCCTCCGCGACCTCGAACCAGCCGACTGCCTCGGCCGGGTCCTCGCCGCGTGTGAGTTGCCGCAGCGAAGCGGCGCCGAAGCGCGGCAGGCGTTCCACACCGTGCCGGCTGATCTGCCGATGCGCCGCCGCGAAGCGGCCTATGTCAATCCCGCTGGCCGCACCGATGCCCTCGCCCTGGCGCAGCGGCGCCTCCGGGGCGTGCATCTGGTACAACGATTCGCCGCCGTCCGGATCACACAGCGCGCGCAGGAACGCCGCGCCTAATGCGCTCAAGCGCTGCGCATCGATGCGCGGCTCGGTGCCCCAGGCGGCGTCCGTAGCGCTCACCGTGCCGCTGCGCGCCGCCGGGGACCGCTCCCGGGGCGCCGGGCCGTTGGCCGCGCGCCGATCATCTGTATTGCAGGTGACGCAGCCAGAAGCGCTCCCAGGCGGTGAACAGGTGTGTCCGGGCGGCAGGCCCCGAGATGCCGTGTGTCTTGTCGGGGTAGACCAGCCGCTGATAACGCTTGTCGGCGTTGATCAGCGCCTGAATGAACTGCAGAGTATTCTGCCAGTGCAGGTTGTCGTCGCCCGTGCCGCCCACGAGCAGCAGTCGATCGGCGAGATTGCGAGCTGCGGCGACATCGGAGCTGCCGGCTCGCGAGCAGGATCGAGCGCGTGCCGGGTGCGACATTGACGAGAGAGAGGTTCGCCCGACCTCTCGGACCGTGCCGCAGCAGATAGGTCAGATAGCGTCCGTCAGGACTCCATTGCACCTGCTTCGGTGAATAGCCGGTCAGCCCCGGGCGCGCGAATATCTGCGCGATCGTATAGCGGGCGGCGGGCGTCGCGGCGGCGCCGCTCGCCCACACAGGGGCCGGGGCAATCAGCAGCAGGGCCGTCAGGCCGATCAGAGGCTTCACGAGACGTCTCCTCGGGGCGGGCGTTGTCCGGCGAAGCTGCGCATTATAGGGGCGCGCGCTGCGCGCGGTTGGCGCTCCGCGACCGGCCGTTCGCGGCGCCCGCCGACGCGTGCGGATCGGGTTCGTCCCGGCGAGCCGCGGACTGTCGCTTCGCGGCGGGACATTTACGGTGATGATGCTGCGCCGCTGCGCCAGTCCGCGATCTCGGCGCTCGCGCGATGAGCGCCTCAACACCGGTCCGGCAACCGCTCAAAGCTGCCGATACATCACGAGCGCATCGACGGCGCCGGCGCAGGGATGCATGAATGCGCCGGGGAGGCGGCCGACGACCTCAAATCCCAACGACTGCCACAGCCTCAGTGCCCGCTCGTTCGTGCTGACGACGAAGTTGAATTGCATGGCGCGATAGCCGCGTGCGCGCGCATACGCGAGCGAGTGCTCGCACATGCGCCGCGCAATGCCCTGTCCCGTGGCTCCGGTCTTGGTCATGTAGCCGCAATTGCAGACGTGCCGTCCGCCGCCGGCCTGGTTGGCTCGTAGGTAATACGTCCCGAGAACGGCCACGTCCTGCTCGGCGACGAACGTCTCCTTATCGGGGGCCATCCAGTAGGCCAGCGCCTCAGCCTCGCTCATGCCCGGATCGAGCGCATACGTTGCGCCCTCGCGAATGGTCGGCAGAATGATGGCGGCAATCTGCGGCGCATCGTGGGGCGCTGCCTTGCGGATACTGAGCATGCCCGGATTCTATCGGAAGGCCGTGGCACGATGCGCCGCACGCCGCCGCAGCGATCGCCCGGTCTTACCCTGGAGCCGGACCGGCCGCGCGGATCCCATCGCAGGCCGCGAGTTCTTCATCCGTCGGGGGTTCCCACAGCGTCTCGACGAAGTCGAACATGTCCCGTGTGAGGTCGAATGGAAGCTGGGCGGCAGTCCCGCCCGAGGTGTTGCGTGCCAGCACGCGCCGCCAGCGCTCGTCGGTCGGCACATCGAGAACGTGCAGTTGCGCCGACAGTCCCGACTGCCTCGCGAGTTGCACGAACCGCGCCCGGGTTCCCCGCTGCGTAAAGCCCAGATCCAGGACACAGGGGACGCCGAGCGGCGCAACCTCAGAGGCCGTCGCCCAGATCTGTGCCGCGCATCGCTCGACTCGCTCCATCGACCAAGTCGCCTGGAGAGGCTTCGGGCTGTCTATCCAAAACAGGGTCGCCATCCATTGGTCGACGGAGAACACGACGCCGCTGAGCGCATCGGCGAGTTGACGCGAATAGGTCGTCTTGCCGGCGCCGGTCGAGCCGCACACCAGATGGATCAGGTGCCCGCGCATTGTCTGTCTTTCCTCGGGTCGGCTGCGCCATTGACACCCTGGGGCGAGGCGCGCAGATTCTGCGGGGAGTCTATCAGGGATGCGCGCTGGCCGCGCCCGCTCGGGCGGGTTTGCTGATCGGGCGAACGCGTACCTCGGCACGATCCTGCTGCGCCGCGCGCGCGCCGATGTGCCCGGCGTCACTCAGGCGCGCCGACGCGTGGGGCCCGCAGCACACGAGCACGGGACCCTTTCATGAGCGAACGGGCGGACCTCGAAGTGACGACCGGCAAATGAATCGGCAGTACCGCGGAGAATAAGGGTGCCGTACAGTCAGAATTCTGACCTCCCGCCATCGGTGCGCCGCCATCTGCCGGAGCACGCCCAGGACATTTACCGCGCGGCGTTCAATCGGGCGTTCGAGGCGCACAGCGGCGACCCGCGGCAGGAGGAGGCCGCGCACCGGATCGCCTGGGCGGCTGTCAAGCGGCGCTACATCAAACAAGGCGACGAATGGGTCGAGCTCCCTTGAGTTGCACGCAGCCGCATCGTGCGCCGGCGTCTGGCGGGCTCGACTCGTCGCGCGAACCGGTTTCCCGGGGGTGGATGGCGCGCGGCCGGGCGGTCGATCTAAGGAGTGGGCATGAACTCGACGGCCCTGGCGCTGAACAGCGTGACCACGAGGGTGCGTCCGTCGGGCAAGAAGTTCAGCTCCCGCGGGAAACCCTTTGCGGCGGCCGACATCAGCTCGACCTTTCCCTTGCCATGAATGCCGGTGAGGCCCGCGAGGCGGCCTGATCTGCCCGACACGAACCGCGCGGAATCCGCGACCCAGACCTGCCGGTCGTCGGGCCGTACGGCCAGCCCGACGGGGTCCGTCCCAATGGGGAACGAGTCCGTGTCGAGGTGCCCCGCGCCGGAGTTCAGGTCGGCCGCGGGAATCCTGAGCAGCGCATTGTCGCCGCGCGCGGTCACCCAGAGCGTCTCTCCGGACGGTGACACCGCCACGCGCACCGGTTGACACCCTGCCGGAACGCCAGCGACGACGGAATGGCGCGGATCGATCGCGGCCTTGGCGATGTCGATCTTCAGGAGCACGCCGACCGGCTGGTGCCTGCCGTATGCGTCGAATGGCGGCGAGCAGCGGTCCGGAAAGCCCGAGACGCGTGGCGCGACTTCGCTGGTCGCATAAAGCCACTTTCCATGGGGCGACACGGCGAGTCCCACGGGGCCGAACGCCGTCGGTATGTGGCCGACGAGTGCAGCGGTCCGGTGCCGCCGACTGTCGGCCAACACCAAGTTGAACACGCTGATCCGGTGCGACGTCTCGTCGCTGACGAACAGCAGCCGATTGTCCCGACTGATGGCGGCGTATACCGGTTGCGGGCTGCCGTCCGTGAGGCGGACAACGAGCGGATCGCCCCCGGGCCGCTCGAGCCGCGCCACGTCGAGGAGATCCACCCCAGCGAGTGTCGTGACCGCGAGCAGCCGCCCGTCGGGCGAGAGAGCCTCGCCCAGGGCTGCGGCGCTCGTCGCAACGGTGCGCTTCAGGTCGAACGAACCGCGCTCGTCACGCAGCACCGCAACGGAGCCGTGATCGTGCCGATCGCTGAGCGAGACGAACAGCCAGCATCCATCACTCGTTGGCAGCGCGGAAAACGGATCGCCGGGGACGGCTGTCAGCGTGGGCCTTGCGGGAGCGGGGCACCTTGGGGCGGCGACGGCGGGAAGGGGCGCGGCCAGACAAAAGGCAAGACACACGTTGCGCGCAATCCGCTTCATGGCGCGAATCTGTATCAGGTTCGTGACGCGTTTGGAAGCCCATGGAGCGTGCAGCAGCGCGAGCCCGTCCGCAGGCGCGCGCCGGACCGCGTCACGGGCGGCGTGCCGAGCGGTCACCGTCCGTCCGCACTATCGCCAAATGCGGTTCCAGCGCGTGAAGAAAGTCACTCGCGTCAAACAGCTCCGCGGGCGCGAACGCGCCGCCCGTTGCGGGCGGATCCGCCAGCACCCGCGCGCACGCTTCGGCGACGATCGGTGCGGTGACCGCATAGATGTCTCGCCCCGTGACGGTAATCTCCGCTCGATCATCACCCGACGTTGCCCGAACCTCCATGACGAACTGCTGCGCGGAGCGGCCGGACGGATCCACCGCGATCGGTGCGGGTGTGTGGGGATCTTCCAGGTCGCGAAGCGGCGCCGTGTTCAGGTAGCTGCAGACATTGCGAGCGGCGATGTGCCTGCTGATGGTCACAATTTCCGCCAGGGGCATGGCCACCACTTGCTGCACACAGAAGGGCGCGGGAAACGTCCACTCCCGAACCGGCGCCGGACGCGGCACTGGCGTGAAGCGCCCGTCTGCGACGACGAAGCGACGCGCGGTATTGCGCTCCCCTGTCCTCCGCGTCCCCGCCGTCGGATGCCAACAATCGAGCGCCATGCCCACTTCGATGCGTTCGACGGATCGGGCCCCACGGGTCGCCTCGGTTGCGAGCAGATCGGCAAGACCGCCGTAGAATGCGACCGCCGGCATCACCACCGAACCGCGGTGCCGCGCTTCATCGTGATACGTCGCCAGTGACTGTCGCACGGAACGCTGCTCCGCGGTGACGTCGAAGTAGTGGATCCCCGCGCGCAGGGCCGCCTCGATGACGGCGGGCGCGGTGTCGAGGAACGGGCCGGCGCAGTTGATGACGGCGCCCGTCCCGCGCAGCGCCTCATCGAGCGCGTCCGGGTCGTCGCACACGGCTCGCCGCCACAGTCTCTGCGCGTCTGCGTAGCCGCCGGCGGCCGGTGCCCTCTCGCTCCGGCCAATCGGCACCGTCTGATACCCGCGGCGCTCGAGCTCGCGCAGGACGAATTGCCCCGTATGACCTGTCGCACCGTACACCGCAATTGCCGCTGAAGTCATCGGCCAGGATCCCGCGCTACCGATCGGTATCGTATCATGATACCGATCGGTAGCGCCGTCAAGCGGCATGACCCATTGTGCTTCGCGGCGCACCGTTGCATATTGGCCGCGAGGGCACTGGCCCGCTCGAAGGAGATGCCGTGAAGACCGCTCATCCCGATGAGCCCGACACCGCCAAGCGTGTGCTCGCGACCGCGTCCCGGCTGTTCTACGCGCACGGCGCTCGGGCGGTCGGCGTTGAATGGATCGTTGCGGAGTCCGGAGTGGCCAAGACGAGCCTGTATCGCCACTTTCACACCAAGGACGACCTGATCGCGGCCTTCCTGGAGCGGGAGGACCGCGAGTTCTGGACGCAGTGGGACAAGGTCGTCAAAGCCGTCGCGGGCGACCCGCAACGCGAACTCATGGCATTGCTCGACTGGATCGGTCAGCGCGTGAGCCGCGATGGCTATCGCGGCTGTCCCCAGATCAACGTCGCAGCCGAGTTCTCGGACCGCGATCATCCCGCGCGCAAGATCCGCGCGCGCCACAAAGCGACGATGTTCGAGCGGCTCAAGGCTCTGACGAGACGCATCGGGACCGGCCAACCGGATGATGCGGCGTACCAGATCGCGCTGCTCATCGACGGCGCGTTCACCAGCGATGGGCGTTTGTCACGCGTCGGGGCCACCCGGATTCTCCAATCGGCGGCACGCGCGCTCCTGGGCGGCGAGCGGGTTCGCGGCGAGCCTTCGCGCGCTCCGACGACGTCGCGCGGTCAACGGCGAAGAGTAGCGGGCAGCGCGCCGCAATAATCAGCCGGCGCGGGATTTTGAAGCTGATTCGTTCATTGCAATGATTGAGAGGTGCCCGCCAAAGATGTCGAGGCCTTTTCACGCAACGGCTTCCGCTCCGTCGGCTCGCATTGGTTACCGCGCAGCGGGCCGTCGTCCCGGCGGAGTCGAGGGTTGGGCTTCGGCGGGCATCGGTTGAGTGATGAGCGTCCTCGGGTCGTACGCATCCGATTCGTCAGCGCCGCCACGGCCCGAACAGTTCGTTGCGGCGCCAGGCATGCGGCTGAGACGATCCCGCATCAGACGGGTGGCGGGCGACGAGCGCAGCCGGGCGCGATCGACTCGCCCTGTCGCGGCCGCGCGACGCCGTCAGATGGCGTTGGCCGTTTGCGCGAGCACAAGACTCTGCGGTAAATGCCTGTCGAGCGTCACGCGCCGTCTGTGTCTGATCATCGATTTGCCGAGGCCCGATCATGGTTCATACGAAGTGGTTTGATCTGTATCAAGGCCTGATTGTTCAGGCCGGCATCATCGCAATCGCCTGCGCCCTTCTGGTGACGGCACTGCGCCTCGCGGGACGGCGGCTCATCGCCGGCTCGACGCGCCGCGCGGATCCCTTTCGCGAGGCCCTGTATCGCTCGGCTCATGCTCCCTTGCTTGCGCTCATCATCCTCTGCGGCGCGTATCTGATCGGCACGCTGGTCGGCCGACGGATCCATGCCGGAGTGCTTTCTCATGTCCTTGATCCGTCGCTGCACGTCGGGATCATTGCAATGATCGCCTGGGCGGGCTGGAACCTTCTGAAGATGTATCCAGAAATCCGTCACCCGCGCGGCCATGATCTCGATCCGATGATCTACGACCTGGTCGGTAAGTTTTCCCGGCTCGCGCTGCTCGTGCTCACCGCACTGCTGATTCTGCGCACGCTGCACTTCCCCATCGCGAGTCTGCTCACCGTCGGTGGCGTCGCCGGGATCGCGATCGGCTTCGCCGCCCAGGGCGTCGTGTCCAACCTGTTCGGTGCGCTGGTGGTGTATCTGGACAAGCCGTTCAAAATCGGCGAGTGGATCGTGCTGCCGGAGATGAATATCTCCGGCACCGTGGAGCACATCGGCTGGCGCTCCACACTGCTGCGGGGGTTCGACACGAGCCCGTACTATGTTCCGAATTATCTATTCAACACTCACGTCGTGGAGACGCCACCGCGCATGCAGGCCAGGCGGATTCAGCAGACGCTGCCGGTGCGGTATTCGGACGTGGAGCGATTGCCGACGATCCTGAAGGACCTGCGCGCCTACATCGCCCGCCATCCCGGGATCGACCATCACCAAAGCGAGATCGTGAACTTCACCAACTACGGCACCCATTCACTCGACATTCTGATCTACTGCTTCGCCGGAACGGTTCAGTGGGGCGAATCGCTGGCGGTCCAGGAGGATGTGCTGCTCAGTGCCGCGCGGATCATCAGGCGCCATGGCGGGCAGCTGGCGTTACCCGTCACGCGCGTACAGATGCAGGCGGCCGAACCGGATGGTGGTTCCGACGCGCAACCGGTTGAGTCTCAGGCCTGACTCCGGATCTGGATCCGACCGCCGCGCCCGGCCGTATAGCGAACCTGCGGACGCCTCGACCCGCCGTGACGCCAGAGTTTGCAGCGCGGGTTATGCGGCCCGGATCACCCAGGCTCTGACCAGAACCGCCGTCGGCGCAGCGGGTGCGGCTCTCAGTGCGGCCCGCTCCGGCTGGAACTGCGTCGCAACAAAGAATGCACGGCCATCGAGCTCGAGCGCACGCACGTGCCAGTATCCTGGGCAGACAGACGCAGGTCGCCGTCAAGGATCTGCTGGCCAAAGCACCGGCGCAGGCCGTAGCGGCGCCGATACTGCTCCTCGGCTGCAAGCGCTCCACGGGCCCGGGCGATTCCGATGCCGGCCAGGAGACGAACGCGGCGACTTGCTTCGACCAGTGCGCACTCAAGCGCCGATATGACTGCGCTCCCGGCGACCGACGAGGTCTGCGCATGGGCGGCGTCCGTCCACCCGAGCACAGTCCTCGCGTACTCGATTACCGCATGCCGAAACGCGCCCCAGGTGCCGAGGTACGGAAGCGACGACTCGCGCGCATAGCGAGTGACCGCACCGGCCGGTCACTTCCGCGATCGAGCACCGAGGACGCCCCTGCACCGGTGCTTGCGCCGGCAGCACGGCAGTTCATGGAACGCGGCCGCCGGCGCTATCGGCGGATCGCCATCACCGGGAGTCCTGAGCAGCATCGTTGGTCCTGGAGGCCGCCGACACAGATGTCAGCGAGCCGGCCGTGCTGCGAGCGCGGCGTTACGACGCTTCGGCGCGGGCACAAGGCGTCTCACCGCGTCTGACTAGTCGACGGAATCTGATCCTTCTAGACTTCCCGCGCCAGCGTGTGGACCCTGAGAGTGGAGGCCGTGTCGAGTGTCGGATCGAAAGCCGGTTGATCCTTCCACCGCCCGTTTCACCGGCGGTCTGCGACCACAATTCGCGGCTCTCATGCGCTAAGATGCGGGCCTAATGAGAAACCGAGGGGCCGCCAGGCCATCTCGCCGAGGGGTTGGTTCGGGTTGCACTTCCTCAACCACGCAATCTTCGATGATGCCCGACGCGGCATGTGCTTCCCGCCGCGAGCCCATCCTCGCGCCCGCCGGGCGCCATGGCTCAATCCGGGTCGAAACTGCCGGACCGCCGCCGAACGGTGGCCCGCACGTGTGCCCTGTCGTGGGGTCAAAACGCGCCGAAGGAATGACTGAGATGAATGCCAGCTGGTCAACGAAATCGCTCATCGCGCTGTCCTTGCTCGCGATTCTCAGTGTATCGCCGGCCGCCGGAGCGCACGGTATCGCTCCAAAGGACCTGCAGTCCATGCGATTTCGTTTCGTCGGCCCGGATCGCGGCAACCGCGTGAGCGCCGTCCTCGGCGTTCCGGGCGACCCCAACGTCTACTATGTCGGCGCGGCCTCCGGCGGCGTGTGGAAATCGACCGACGGGGGCTACAAATTCAAGCCGATCTTCGACAAAGAGCCGGTTCAGTCCATCGGTGCCCTGGCGATCGATCCCAGTGATCATGCTGTGATCTGGGCCGGCACGGGCGAATCCTGGGTCATCCGCAACGGCATTACGCCTGGCGACGGGGTCTACAAGTCCAGCGACGGCGGTCGGACCTGGACCCATATGGGGTTGACCGACACCGGGCTGATCGCCCGCATCGTGGTCAACCCGCACGATTCGAAAAATGTCTTCGTCTGCGCGCTGGGGACTGGTACGCGGGCGCAGAAATCCCGCGGTGTCTGGCGAACCGAGGACGGCGGCAAGAACTGGAGGCATGTCTTGTTCGTCAACGGCAACACGGGCTGTTCCGGCCTGGCGATGGACCCGCAGGATCCGCACATCCTGTTCGCCGGCATGTGGCAATGGAAGCTGCGCCCATGGGCAATGACGAGTGGCGGGCCGTCAAGCGGAGTTTACGTATCGCACGACGGCGGCAGCACGTGGAAGGAACTCAAGGGTCATGGTATGCCTCATCCTCCCATGGGGAAGATCGACGTGGCCATCGCACCGTCCAATCCGCAGCGCGTGTATGCGCTCATCGAGACGGCTCAGCAGGGGTCGCTGTGGCGCTCCGACGACGGCGGCAAGCGCTGGCACGTGGAGAGCTACAGCCGGCTGCTGACCGAGCGCGCCGGCTACAGCGTCAGTCTCGCCGTCTCGCCGACCGACGAGGACAAGGTCTACGTCGCGAGCAACAGCTTCTTTGTGTCCGGTGACGGGGGCAAGACTTTCCAGAAGATTCACTGGGGCGGGGACAACCACGACATCTGGATCGACCCAAATAATCCGAAGCGGATGATGGACAGCTTTGACGGCGGGGTCGAGATCAGCACGACGGGCGCAAGGAACTGGCACACGGTGGAGTTGCCCATCGGTCAGATGTATCACGTCGCCGTCGACAACCGCGTGCCCTACTGGGTGTATGCGAACATGCAGGACGACGATTCCGAACGCGGTCCTGCCTATCCGCATTCCACGCCGCTGCTTGGGGGCATTGGGGAACCGAACGCCGGCTGGCAGGAGCCGCTCGGAGGGTGTGAATCCGGCTTCATCTATCCGGATCCGACCAACGCCCATATCATCTGGAGCACCTGCTACGGAGACGAGATCACCCGGCTCGACACCAGAGTCGGCTACCCGCGGGCGGTGAGCCCGTGGCCCCTGCATTCCCTCGATTCACCCCCGGAGGATCTGAAGTACCGCTGCCACTGGACGCCGCCCCTGGCGATCGACCCGCTCGATCACAACACCGTGTATTACGGCTGCCAGGTGATTTTCAGGACGACCAACGGCGGTCAGAGCTGGACGGTGATCAGCCCGGATCTTTCGACACGCAATCCCAAGTACCTCGTGCCGTCGGGCGGGATTCCCGACAAGGGAAAAATGCGCCGACAGGACAACCTGGGACAGTTCTACGGCGAGGTCGTTTATGCCATCGCGCCCTCGCCGGTGCAGGAAGGGCTGGTCTGGGCGGGAACCAATGATGGGCAGGTCTGGATCACGCAGGATGGCGGCGGTCACTGGACCAACGTCACGAAGCACATCCCGCAACTGCCGCCGTGGGGAGCGGTCAGCCGCATTGAGCCGTCACACTTCAGCGCCGGAACGGCCTACATCGCGGTGGACCTTGCTCTGATGGGCAATACCAAGCCGTATATCTACAAGACGACGAACTTCGGGCGCAGCTGGAAGCTCATGGTGCGCGGCATTCCGGTGGGCCCCACGAGCAATGTGAGCTCGGTTGCCCAGGATCCGTACAACAGGGATCTGCTCTTTGCCGGGACCAACAGCGCGCTTTACGCCTCGTTCAATGCGGGTGGAGACTGGATTCCGCTGCAGGCCGGGCTGCCGCACGCCCCGGTCTCCTGGGAGACGGTGCAGAAGAATTTCCATGACCTCGTGGTCGCGACTTACGGGCGCGGCATCTACGTGATGGAGGACATCAGCCCGCTCGAACAGCTGGCAGGCGCTGGCGCCAAGGCGCCCGTGCGGGTCTTCCAGTCGAGGCCGGCGTACCGCTTCTTCCGCGGAGCCCATGCCTTTGTTGACTTCTGGCTTCATTCGGTGCCGAAGGTAAAGGCGACCTCGAAGCACAAGACCTATAAGGAACGGCAGAAGGAGAAAGTGACGGCGGGCATCAAGGTTGCGATTCTGGACTCGAAAGGAGCCCTGGTGCGCAATCTCAAGCTCGTGACGCACAAGAAGCCCGGACTCAATCCGAAATTCAAGCACGGCCGGTGGGCGCGCAACCCCGCTGCGCGCGTACAAGCCGGCATCAATCGGGTCTACTGGGATCTGCGGTATGCGCCACCGAAGCTGATCAAACTGCGCTCAACGCCCTCGACGGATCCGCATGTCTGGGACGCATTGCGCTTCATGGGCAAGAACTCCCGGCCCATCACCCACTGGGGGGTCCGCGAAGCGGAGGTCGGTCCGCTGGTCGCGCCCGGCACATACACGGCGCGCGTGACGGTTGGCGGAAAGTCCTACAGCCAGACGTTCCAAGTGCGGCCGAGCCCGCACTCGCGCGAGACCCCGGCCCAGACTTCAGCCAGAGTCAAGACGTTGCTTCATATTCGCGATGACATTTCCAGTGTATCGGCCATGGTGAATCAGATCGAATGGTTGCGCAGGCAACTGCAGACGGTCAAAGCGATGCTGAAGGCCGGCAAGAAGCCGAGCCAGGCAAAAATGCTGCAGGTGATCAAGAAGATGAGCGGCAAGATGCAGGATGTGGAAAACCAGCTGCTGTCACCGGCGCTCGCAAACAGCGACGAAAAGAGCTACCTGGCCCCGTACAGCCTGTATCTCGACCTGATCTGGCTGAACGGAGAGCTGGGCACCGGCGCAGGCGATGTGTATGGAGATCCGGGCTATCCCGCGACCGATGCGACGATTCAGGTTCTTCACCTGCTCGATCAGCGGCTCAGTGCCGCCAAGGTGCAGTACCAAACGCTGATGCAGCAGGACCTGCGGCAGTTCGACCAGATGCTGGTCCACGACAACATCTTGCCCCTCGTGGCGCAAGCGGCCGGGCGCGTACGAGCGTCCGCTGCTCTGCGCTTGGGGTGAGTTCGAAGCGTCAACAGCTGCGAGTTCTCCGCCAAGGCCGCGACGGCACATAGTCTTGTGTACGTCGCGGCGGCTCGGCGGAGAAATTGATGCTCCGGATTTCAGGACGTGACGGGACACAGTGGGATGAGATGAGGAAAAGGAGTGTCGCCGGGTCTCCTGAGGTAGCACCCCCGGTTGCGCTGCGCTGGAGCACAGGGAAAGCCGCCGCGGAACATCGCGATTCTACCGAGCTCCGCCGGCCGACGATCCGGCGCGAGCAACTCGACCGCACGATGGCGCTCGGCTGGCACATCGTCAATTCGCGATGATGCCGATCTTGCGTAACCAGCATTGGCCCGTTTCGGCCAATGTGTGATCGATGAACTCGTCGCTCGCGGTCCGAACACGTAGCCGCTGCGGCTACCGGCCGGTCAATGACCAAATATCGATCACCCCAGTGGTTTCGCGGCTATTGGCATTGCCTTCCGGGAGAATGATCATGCCGTCAACCACTATGGGGCTGTTCCAATGGCCCGGACCGCAGGGCAGCCTCGCAATGTGCTTGCCGGACGTCGCTGCATACACATTGAGTCCGCCGCTCGGCGCGTAGACGAACAGCAGGCCGTCGGCCTCAAATGGGCTGGTGCCGCCGGTGTCGTTGATCCATTCTCGACGGAGGAGTCCATTGTGCATCCGCCAGGCTGCAGTACCATCGTTGTCGGAAACGAACATCCAGGTTGCGCGACGGTCGCGCCATACTGCGGGCTGACTGAATAGATCCGTGCCGCCCGGCGTCGCGACGACCTGCAGCTCGTGACCTTGGTGTGGCGCGTCGCCGGCGATTTCCCGCTCGCTGAGCAGCCGGATCTTGCCATCCTTGCCGCCTTGGGCAATCAAACCGCTCCCCAGCAGCACGGGCGAGGTCGAGCCCAAGTCCAGATCATCGTCATCAAGTTCCTCCGTGTTGGCCGGAGTGTAGTTGCCGAGCATCTTGGTAGCAGAGGAATTGAGCTCGACGAGCGCATCACCCCAGTCGGTGCTCCCGTTCCACCGCCCGTTGCCCGTGGCGATGAAAATGTGGCCATCATCGGGATCAATGACGGCCCCGGCGCGGCCCCAGATGGCCGAGCGGGATTGCCGGCACGAGTCCGGCCGGATCAGGTCCGCACGATTGCTGCACAGCGAGTTCCACACGTGAAGCAGCTTGCCGGACCTGCTGTCGATAATGGCGACATGACCCTGATAGGGCGGCCGATCGCCTATGTATCCTGCAGTGACGGCGATCACATGGCCTTGGAAGAACTTCAGCGGCGAGTCCATCTTTTCCCGCTGCGGCAGTTTCGTGATGCGAGTCCGCCAAACGACCTGGCCGTTGCTGACTGCCAGCTTCTGAATGTACCCGTCCGGGGAAGCAGCGTAAATGAACTTCCCGTCAGGATCGGCAACCGGCGTCGAATTCGTGAACTGAAGCGTGCCCGCGAGCTCGCCATAGCTCGCTGGCGTGTACTGCCACAGGATACCGCCGTTATCGGGATCCAATGCGATGGTTCTGCCGTAGCTGGTGGTTACGAAGATCGCCTTGCGACGAGCGCCGTCGATGACTGCGCTGCGTAGGTAAATGGCGCTTGCGTCCACGACGCCGCTCAGCTTCACTCGACGCAGCCGTAGCCGTTCGACATTGGCCGCGGTGATACCCGCAGGCCGAGGGTTGGCGCTGGTGCTTTGCACATTGCCGCCGAACATCGGCCAGTCCCATGCGTGGGCGCCGGGGGCGGCAAGCAATAGGGCGATGCCGATGCCCAGCAACAGACGAATCGCTACGTGACGCTTCATGCGGAAAATATGCGCCCGTTCAGAGAGCTGAGTCAAAACTCGGCTGCTGCGTCCGTCGGCCAATCCCGAATACCAGGGCAAGACCGCTCGCTGCTAGCATTAAAGATTACCGCCCCGGATTTTCCCAGCGCGTCGCGGCGGAGCCGCGGGTCTAGAAAAGCTGCGTGCCTAGCGTGCTGAACGCAGAGGATGCAGCTCAGCCATGATGTCCGTGAGCGACTCGTGAATGATCCACGCCGCAAGCAAGCGAGGCCTCTCGCTCGCCCGTCGGGCCGCGGATCGGAAGCGCCCCTTGATCGACGACCGCGTGATTCCAAAGGCACTACAGACCGCGGAACGAGTTGCGCAATACCCGGATGAGCTGAATCACGAGCGTGCGCGTCCGGTTCAGGCTGTGACAGCGATCTCTGAATGAGTATTACGCGTTAGCGGCGGCTCTAAAAAGGCTCGAGCTCGGTGCGCTTCCCATCACACAGGGCCAGGACGGCCGTTCGAACAGGAGCGACGAGGCTAAAATCTCACCATCCGCTGCCGACTGAGCCTTCGCACGGCCAGTCGCGGATAGGCGATCAGTCGAGCGGACTTTGCGTTCAGCGCATGCGTCAACGTTGCAAACGCGACAGACGCGAATGATGGACAGTCATTCCGCGTCACTTGCCTCTATCCAGCCTGATTTCGGGATTTCCAACCTGCGGACGGCTGCTGATCACGGCGAAGACCAGCGAACCCAGGCTGGCCAGACCCAGGACCAGAGCAAAGAAAACTTGCATCACGGGCATAAATCCTCCGGCAAGCTCATGATATCCCGTGATTATTGAATATCACACCGCCCGTGAACGTAACCTTAACTTTGCCGCGAGCAACTGCCTCATTCCGAGACTTGCGTCGAGCACGGCTCGGCGAAGGTTCTTTGTGAGGGATGCATCCGTGTAGTGTCCTCATCTAGGCGTCTGAGCCTCGCTTGAGGTCGCCGCAGACACTTGACCGGAGCCACGTTTCACAGTTTGGCGATCGGCACCCAATCGCTGACCGGCGCATGCAGCTGCAAAACGGTCTGGTCAGCGAGAATTCGAAGCCGATGTGAAGACATCAAGCTCGCGCCCATACGCGGGAGTCTCTCCTGACTCGAACCGTTGGCGCCGGATCGTGGCGCTTGGGGATTGGCTTCAGTCCTCTGTGTCACCTTCGGGCCTCGACCGTTCGAGCGACCGGTCGGATCATCAAATAAGGAATTCCACCTTACAATGGTTCACGGCGCGAGGCAACTGCGTGCTCGAGAGCGCGAAGGCATGCCTGGACTGCATCCGCGATGGCAGGCGTAGCTAGAATCCCGGGCTCGTCAAGGCGGGCCCCGAGCAATGGCACGCAGATCGAGGCAGGCGCGACGATCACCGCGCCCATCGTTCGGAGTGTTTCCCGTAAAGCGTCGTCTGCGTGGTGCGCACGCGGCGACGTGTTCAGGACTGCCACGAACTTGCAGGTAAATGGTTCGAAACCCACAAGCCAGTCAAGAGCGTTCTTGATGGCTCCGGTCACGCCATGGGCGTACTCGGGACTGGCAATAAGCAGTGCATCTGCGCGAGCGACCGCACGATGAAAGCTCAGTACACTTGCAGGAAGATGCTCTTGGAGATCTGGATTGAACAGGGGTAGCTCGCCGAGGCTAGTGAAGATCGAGACGCTGATTTCGCGTGGTGCAAGTCGTGCAGCGGCGCGTAGAAGCATCGAATTGATGGACGCAGCCCTCAGACTGCCAGACAGGGCGAGAATATTCACCACCATGACTCCGATGCTCTTGTCGCGATACGGAATGAATCTGGCACAGTCTGCGTCTCACAGACGATTAATTTGAATCGCTCCGGATCGCGATTGTCCGGCCTGCGAAGTCCAGGAGAGTCCGGTCGATTGACGAGTCCCGGCCGGGTATCGCCACTGAGTCGCGGCTCATCGATCTGGTTGCTTCAGCAACATCTGCTGGGCGCATGCCATTGCCCTGCGCGCGGCGCCAAACCCGTCTTTCGGGGCAAACCAACGCGGCGGCTGCGCACTGCGTCAGGCTGCGCGCCGTGCAGAGGGATCACCAGCGTATGGGCTTTCAATTGAATCCCGGTGGGCGCTCGTCTTCGACTTTCAGCACGTGCTCGAGCGCGAGTCCGACCCTGCCGATCGTTCCCTCATCGAACAGGCGTCCCACCAGGGTAACGCTGTGCGGCACGCGGCGCGGCGAATTGAAGTGCGGCAGCGGGCGACGCGGGTCAGGGGCCCAGTCGCTGCGGGCCTGTGTGATATGGATGAAGCCCGCTCGCAATGTCAACGACGGGTAACCGGTGAAATTGCCGATCGTCAGCATTTCATTGCGCAGCGACGGCACGATGAGCAGGTCAACTTTCGCGAACAGCTTGTCCATTTCCTGGGCGACCAGGCGCCGGAACCGGTCGGCCTGCACGGCATCGACGGCGGAGAGGAAGCGTGCCTGGCGAAACGTGTTCGGCCATGCATCCGGTGTCTGCATACGCATTTGATCCACGCCACCGCTGAGCGTGAGTTTCTCGAAGGCCGCGGCGGCCTCGGCGAACAGGATCGTGTTCAGCGAGTCGTAAGGCCAATCGGGAAGATCCACTGGCACCGCCTCGAGACCCAGTGACCTGAGCTGCTGGAGCGCGTGCCGATCGATATCCGTCGCATCTCGTTCCCAGCGCGGAAAGTACCCGACGCGCAGTCCCCTGACGCTAGCTTGGGCATTGAAATCGAGCACGCTCGGCACGCTGGAGAGGTCGCCGGCATTTGGTCCGGAGATTGCCTGCAGGACGAGCAACGTGTCTTCAACGCCGCGCGCAATCGGCCCGAGCTTGTCGAGCGACCAGCACAATGTCATCGCTCCGGTGCGAGGGACGCGCCCGAAGGTGGGACGCAGGCCGGATACCCCGCAGCGGTCGCTCGGATCGACGATGCTGCCTTCGGTCTCGCTGCCGATCGAGAAGCCGACCAGGCCGGCGGCGGTCGCGGCGGCGGGGCCAGCGCTCGAGCCGCCCGAACCTTCCTGCAAGAGCCACGGATTCTTCGTTTGACCGCCGAACCAGATGTCGTTGAGCGCCAATGCACCCATGCTCAGCTTGGCGACGAGCACGGCCCCGGCCGCCCGTAATCGTTGGACGACGACGGCATCCGTGGCCGGCACCCGATTCCTGAAGGGTTCCGCGCCATATGTGGTACGAATGCCGGCGGTATCGAGAAGATCTTTGGCTCCCCACGGGATTCCGTGCAGCGGACCCCGATACTGTCCCGCTGCGATCTCCCGGTCCGCCTTCCTCGCCTGCTCGAGGGCGAGATCACGGGTGACGGTGATGACGCACTTCAAACGGGGGCCCCACCTCTCAAGGCGCTGCAGGTAAAGCTCGGTCAGGCGCTCGGATTGCAGTTGGCGTGTCTGAACCCAGTGGGTGAGCTTCCAGAGTGGCGCAAAGGCGATATCGACATCTCTCGCCGGCAAGGGGCCTGGATCCCGGCCGCTGCGGACGAATTCATTGTGCCGAGGAATTGGGGCGTGTCCGGGCAGCACCGGATTCCACAGCGAGTACGGCGCGAGCCCCGGTTCGAGATCGACCCTGCGCGGTCCCGTGCGCCGCTCGTAAAGCGGCGCCATGCTGTTGCGCCAATTGGACGCGGCTTCCGTGCGTTCGGCGAAGCTCATCTCGACCCGCACCAGTGTCTCCGCCTCGGAAAAGGTCGCCGCGGTCACGTCCGGGCCGACGCCTTTCGCCGTCCCGAATGCCGGGGGTGAGCCGGGCGGCCGTCGGCCAGCGGGTGCCGGATGATCGGTGGCGTCTTGCGAAGGAGCAGCGCCCGTTCCCAGAAGCGCAGCCGAGGACACCAGAAATTCTCGTCGAGACGTCGACATCGTTTCCCCCTTCAAGGCAGCGCGCATGCGGATTGTGTGAGGTCGAAGAATCGCTCAAAGCCGGGATGTGTTCAAATCCTGCCTTGCCCGCAACCGCAGGAAGCGCGAGCGGTCGCTCCTATCGTGAGCCGCCGGTCGGACTATCCCGAGGCAACTCGGCGGAATTGATTACCTGCGACCGTAGGGCGGCGCCCACATATGAAAGCCTTGGTTTCGGGGTCATTCTTTTCGCCTGATCAGTCTTGCGGGTGAACGGCCCGGCCTGACCCGAGGGGTCGCTCATGACCGGCGGCTTCGGGGGGCGTAACTCCCAAAGAAGACCGATATCGGTCGAGAGACGAGACCAAACAGCGGGCGTTACCGAAGCAGCTCAACAGAGACATCGATTCTGATTAAGTCTCGGGAGACCGTCGACCGACCCGATTGCACTCCATTTCGAAGTCTCGTTCAACGCAGGACTATCCGGTCGGCGAATTCTCGGATTCCGGAGGCGCCGCAGCCGCGGGCTTCTCGCATCGCCGGGACGAGATTCGGACGATCCGTGGGTATCGCGACCGAGCAGTACACTGCCGTCGCGGGCGAGCAGCGGATGGGACTCACAGGTGGCCAGTCGAATCCCTCTCTGCTCATTTTGAGTTGCAGACACTTCAGGCACGCGGGCCGCAACCCTCCTGCGCGAAAACGAACCGCCGGCCTAGCGTCCTGGCGCGCATTGGGGGCACAATACCTACCGTCCAACGAAGGAGCCGCTCATCAATTCGATACTCTATCTGGCGTCAACCTGGGTCATTCCCGCGCTGCTCGCCATTACGCTGCACGAGGCGGCGCACGGGTACGTCGCCAAGCGCTTCGGAGACGATACCGCCTGGCAACTCGGGCGTGTGACATTCAACCCGCTCAAACACGTTGATCCCTTCGGTACGATCGCACTTCCGGCAATTCTGATTCTCGCGCACGCTCCCTTCCTGTTCGGCTACGCCAAGCCGGTACCCGTGCGGTTCGAGCGCTTGAGGAACCCTCGGCGTGACATGATCTGGGTCGCCGCCGCCGGGCCAGCCATGAACCTTCTCATGGCCACGGCGGCCGCCTTGCTCCTGCATACGGTTGGATTCCTGCCGACCGTAGCCGGCCAGTGGGTGCTCGCGAATCTCGTGCACGCCATCGAGCTCAATGTGCTTCTGGCCGTTTTCAACTTGATTCCGCTGCCACCGCTCGACGGCGGGCGCGTCGCAGTGGGCGTGCTGCCAAATGCGCTGGCGGCGCCTCTCGCTCGACTCGAGCGATACGGCATCGCGATCGTGATCGGGGTGTTCTTCATCCTTCCCCTCATTGCCGCACGTACGGGAGCCCATTTCGACGTGTTCACACAGATCATTGGACGCCCGACGGACGCGGTGATTAAAGCCATCCTCTTCCTCACGGGCACGCACTGACCATTGCCTCGGTCTCGCTCTAATGGAGCACTTTCTCGCGGCACAGAGCGTGCGGCGGGCCGTTCGAACCGCCGTTCGCCGATTGCGGCACGGGCCCTACCGCGATTTCGAGGAGCAGAACTGAATAAAGCAGAATGCGTGAGCCCATGGCGCGATCGGTCCAACGTGACCGATCGGAGCCAAGGCCGTGACGGCTGTCCCAGAGAACGCAAATTCCATTAACCGGGCAAGTCCCTAAAACCCGTCAAATATCGACTGACAGGCTTCGGCGACGGAATCCATATGTTGCTGCACGACGTTGCGCAAGACCTCAATCTCGTCACCCGGCTGGTGCAGGCGTCGTATGCCTACACTTGCACCAAGTGGATTCCCGGCAAACGGGCCTACCGGCGAACCTGTCCCGGACAAATTCGCCGGCATCAAGGCGGCCATACTTCGCCACTGAATGGCCGCATCAGAGCGACGGTGCCTATCTTTTGAACGACCGCAGCTGGTCATTTGGGTGAACAGCTGGTCGCGACGGAACGAGATGTGCTGGAGCGGGCGTTTCTCCGATTCAGCCGCGTTCCGACGAAGCGGCATGCATCGAATTTCTGCAGTGGCCCGCAACCGAGAATCCACCGTAGAACCGACTGCCCGCGAGGACGTATACTCGATCTACCTTCGAAACAGGCCAAGGGGAACCCTATGAGCAAAGGCATGGATCAAAAGAGAGAAACAAAGAAGAAGGCGGCGAAAACCCTCGGCGAAAAGCGCGCGGCAAAGCGCGAAAAGCGGCAGGCGAGAGGACGCTGACAGGCGGTCGCACAGGATCGGTGCGTCGGCTCACCGACCGTCGCCGCGAATGCCACGCTTCAGGCGCCGAGTGCTCTAGGCAGGACTCGGCTCTGACGACTGTTCACGAACCAGAAGTCCAAGGGGCGGGCTTGAGCGGCGAGTCGTGGCCGGTGATGTGCGGAAACGCCGAAGCGCTGCCTGATCGGCGTGAAAGCGGGTTGCTTCGAGGCGCAATTTGGCTGAACGCAATCCCAGATGTCCATAATCGACATGTCAAACATGGGATCTGTGAGTTCCGACTCAGCCACGACCCATGATGCCTCGACCGTTTCGAATTCGATCCCGGCGCCCCTCGCGGCGCTGCGGCCCGGCGCCTTGGCGTTCCCTATGGCCTTGTCTGGGGGACACTGCCGAAGTCGCGCCGTTGGCTTGACGGCCTGGCAGCCATGTGCAGCACGGAAGTGCCCCGATGAGCTGTATCGTGAGAACCCGCAGGCTCCGGCGTAAGTGTGTCGGCTTTTGCGCAGTTCACTGCGCGCGCGACAGCTCTGCAGGACCGCCTCAATCTAACGTCAGCAGAAGTTTCCCCGTGCAACGCAAGATGCTGCATTGTCTGAAGCCGGGCGCCTCGGAAGCCACGCAGATTTGCATGCGAATCGGGGTATACTGCCCAACTTGCGCTCGCTTGCTAATTTTTCGTAGGAGATGCGGCATGAGACTGTCCGGCCTAATGATGGCGGTGGCGCTGACTGCTCTCGGCAGTATCGGGCTTGGCGCAGGCGCCCATGCCCAAACCTACAGCCCCAAGTTGTTTTCGCAGATGCGCTGGCGGCCGATTGGACCATTACGGGGTGGCCGCGGGCGTGCGGTGGCAGGCGTGCCGAGCGAACCAAACGTCTTTTATATAGGCAACGATGACGGTGGGGTTTGGAAATCAATCGACTACGGGAATAGCTGGCATCCGATTTTCGACAAGGAGCCGACCAGTTCAATCGGCGCCATTGCGGTTTCTGTCTCTGACCCGAACGTGATTTACGTAGGCACCGGAGAAAGCAATATACGACCTGATCAGGCGACTGGCATGGGCATGTTCAAGTCCACCGATGCTGGCAAGACCTGGAGTTTCGTAGGATTACGCGAAACCGAGAACATCGCGATGATCGCGGTGGATCCGCACAACTCGAATCGGGTATTCGTGGCCGCCCTGGGTCACGTATACGCACCGAACAAGGAAAGGGGCATTTTCCGGTCACTGGATGGTGGAAAGACCTGGACGAAAGTGCTCTACATCAATGAGTACACTAGTGGAGATGACATCGAGATGGATCCCGTCAACCCCGATGTCCTGTACGCCACGATGTGGCAGCAGCAGCAGGCGCCTTGGGAGAACGGCCAATTTGGCGGGACCGACGGGGGCATCTTCAAGTCTACGGACGGGGGCAATACTTGGCACAAGCTCACCAGGGGCCTGCCGGCCGTCCAGCAGGCGTTGCTGCGAATCGCGCCGAGCGATCCAAACATCTTGTACGCGACGGTGTCGAGCGGACCGGGAGCGCCCGACGGCAAGGTCGGGATTTACCGGTCGAACAATGGTGGCGCAAGCTGGCACAAGGTGACCAATGACCCTCGGCCGGCCGAGAGAATTGGGGGTGGGGACTTGCCGGTACTGGCGATCGATCCCAAGAATCCGAACGTGGTCTACAGCGACACCCCGGTGCTGTGGAAGTCCACCGATGGCGGCAAAACCTGGTTCGGCTTTCGAGGCGCGCCGGGAGGCGACGATTACCAGCAGACCTGGATCAACCCGAACAACCCGAACATCATGGCGGTTAACAGCGACCAAGGCGCAATTGTCACGGTCGACGGCGGCCAGACCTGGAGTTCCTGGTACAACCAACCCACGGCCGCCATGTACAAGGTCGGAATCGACGATACTTGGCCGTACCGCGTGTGTGGCGGGCAGCAAGACAGTGGCTCCGCCTGCGTTCTGGAGCGTGGCAATGACGGTGAGCTGACCGCTCACGATTGGCATCCTGTGGGCATTGAGGAATACGGCGCTGCTGCGCCCGATCCGTTGCACCCGAATCTCATCTATGGCGGGAAGGTGACCGTATACAACCGCGGGACGGGCCAGATAGCAGACGTCGGTCCGAAGGCGACACCTGGCGGGGATTACCGAGTGCTGCGTACCATGCCGCTCGTGTTCTCGCCGATCGATTTGCACCGGTTGTACTTTGCCTCAAACACAGTTTGGCAGACGGACAACGGCGGGCAGAGCTGGAAGCAGATCAGCCCGGATCTGACCCGCAAGACCTGGAAAGCTCCCGCGAGTGTGGGCATGTACACGAACAGCCCCGCGGCAAAGCCGACAGATCGTGGCGTGGTGTATGCTCTTGCACCCTCACCACTGAACAAAGACCTCATCTGGGCAGGCACCGACGACGGGCTGATCTGGGTGACGCACGATGGCGGTCGACACTGGCTCAACGTCACGCCACCGCAGATGAAGCCTTTCTGGAGGGTGTTCAGCCTGGAGGCGAGCCACTTCAATCCGAACGAAGCCTATGCGGCTATCAACACCTTGTTTTTGAATGACATGCGTCCGCATTTGTTCCGGACCGAGGATGGGGGCAAGCACTGGACGGAGATCGATAACGGCATTGCCCACGACGCGACGACCAATGTGATCCGGCAGGATCCGAAACGGAAGGACTTGCTATTTGCCGGAACGGAGACTCAAGTGTGGGTGTCATTTGATAACGGAGATCATTGGCAATCGTTGCGGCTGAACATGCCAGCGGTCTCGGTGCGCGACCTCAAGGTGCATGGCGACGACTTAATCGCGGCCACACATGGGCGCGGGTTCATGGTGCTCGACGACATCACGCCCCTGCGACAGATTGACGCCGAGGTCGCGCACGCGCCGGCAACGCTGTATCAGCCGGAAACCGCTGTGCGCGTGCGTTGGGATATGAATCCACCGACCCCATGGCGTATGCCGGCCCTGCCGAATCCGCCTCCGGGGGCGATCATTGATTACTATCTGGCGAGCAATGTCCGTGGGCCGGTGACGCTGGATATCCTGGATTCGAGTGGCAAGCTGGTGCGGCACTTCTCGAGTGCTGATCCCGAGAAGCCGCTCGATCCGGCCAAGCTCGATGTACCGGACTGGTGGCCGCGTCCGCCGATGAATCTCTCGACTGAAGCGGGTATGCATCGGTTCGTGTGGGACATGC
The DNA here is from genome assembly GCA_021838065.1 of Pseudomonadota bacterium. Lineage (GTDB taxonomy): Bacteria > Pseudomonadota > Gammaproteobacteria > Steroidobacterales > Steroidobacteraceae > 13-2-20CM-66-19. The sequence continues at coordinate 1,772 of JAKCEJ010000002.1, read as the reverse complement.
ACTACCCGCCTGTACCCGGGGCGCTGCGGTTCCTCGACGCCAATCAGGCGGTCAGGCACGACACGCCTGTCGCCTCGAGCTCGCCTTGGGTTATGCCGGGTCACTACACAGTGAGGCTGACAGTCAACGGCCGAAGCTACACGCAACCGTTGACAGTTATGATGGACCCACGGGTGCATACACCGGAGGTTGCACTTCAGCAGCAGTTCGATGTTTCGATGCAGGCGTACCACGAAGCGATTGCGGCTAACGCCGCGCTTGTGCAGGTGCGGGATCTTGAGAAGAAGATTGCCGCGCGCAAACATACGGCGAAACTAACGTCTTATCGAAAACGGCTGGAGGAACTGTCCGGCCCCGAGCTGACTTCTCCGTACGCACTTTTCTTCCATCACGGCCCACCGACCCTTGGCAGCATCGGGCTCTCCTTGCAGATGCTCATGCGGCGGATGCAGGGGGCCGACAGAGCACCGACAGTCGCCGACATTGAGGCGCTCGACCAGATCAGTTCCGAATACCGGTCCCTGATGAGGCGTTGGGAGAAGCTCAAGAGCCAACCGTTTGCCGATAACCGCTCGCTAAAGAACTCTGAGGGGCCCTCGCTGGTATTTGCCAAGGCGGCAGCATCGACCAGCTAGAATGCCGGCTAAATCCAAACCACCGCAACGAGATGTTGCGATGAAGGGCCTCGTCGCCACATCAGGTGCCTTGAGGATGGCATCCGCGTACAGGACCTCATCCTTGGTCAAAGACGCCTGAGGCGGCATCGCGATTCCGGGCCCTTGCGCTCTCCGTTACGGCGCCGAGCAGTAGTTCGACGTCGCGCAAGTCCCGCGCGCGTACCGCCGAACATCGCCAACGTATGGGGTTTCGGCTTCAGCCTCGCTCAGCCACGCGCAATGGCGCTCAGCAGGTATTCGCGCAGTTCTGCGCCGCTGCGGACCGACGGAACGAGCACTGTCCGCTCAAACTGCTGTCGTTGATCGAGCCTGCGAACAGTGCTTCTCTCACGTTCGTCGCGCGTGACGACACCTGCCTCGAGAAGACTTTCGAGCGCGAGCCGCACTGGGATGCATTTCGATCAGTTCTGGAAGATGCCAAGCGCCCAGAAGACGATAGTGATTCCGTCGCTGACATTGTGCGCCAGGATCGGCGCGGCGATGCTTCGGGATTTCTCCAGCCAGTACGCATAGAGGACACCCAGGGCGAATGCATAGCCCTGTTGGATCAGCGCATCAAATACGCTCTCCGTCCAGAAGCTCTGAATATGCGCGAGGGCAAAGAGCAGCGCGACGATGATACCGGCCCAGTTCATGCTGAAGCGCCCGATGCGCAGCTTGCCCGGCATGGCCGTTGCCAGATAGGTCACGAGCAGGGCGCGAAACGGGATCTCCTCGGTCGGCCCGACGTAGATCGATTCAAAAATCGCCCAACCCCAGATGTTCTGGTGCGTGTAAACGATGTCCCCAGTCGTCTGCTTGATGTGAAGCAGTACGTCCAGCCAGGAGTTACCGGCGTTCACTGCTGTCGCAAGGGCGAGGCCCCATAGGAGGGCGGGCAGGAAATAGCGCTTGCCGCGCGGCCAATGCAATCCGTAATCGGCCGGTGCGTACCATTTCTTCAGAACGGCGATACCGATGAGTGCGAGGAGCAGCTGGAAGCCGTGCTGGACGTAAAGAAACGTCAGCATGGACTGCTTCAGCGACGGCAGATGCAGGAGGCGACTGAACAGGATGGCGGCGAGCGCGGATCCGACCGTGAGGGCCAGGCCGAGC
>JAKCEJ010000175.1 GCA_021838065.1 Pseudomonadota bacterium | reverse complement strand
CATGAAGATGAACGCACCGACGATCGACAACGGCATCGCCAGCGCCGGAACCGCCGAGGCCCGTGGACTGCCGAGGAACAGGAAAATCACGACCGTGACGATCAGCAGCGTCTCGATGAGCGTGCGCACGACGTCGACGATCGAGGCGTAAATGAATGTGGTGCCGTCGAACACCACCTTCTGCGTGATCCCGTTCGGCAGTTGCCGGGCGATCACCGGCAGGGCTTCCTTGACCCGCTTCGCCACGGTCAGCACGCTGGCACTCGGCGCGGACTTGATGCCGATGAATACGCCCGGACGGCCACTGAAGCGCACGGCCGAGTTGTAATTCTGGGCCCCGAGCACCACCGTGGCCACGTCCTTCAGGCGCACGATCGCGCCGTTCTGGTCGCGGATCACCAGGTTGCGGAACCCGCGCAGGGTTTGGGGGTTGGTCGAGGCGGTGAGCTTGATGCTCACCATCTGGCCTTTGGTCTCACCGGCGGCGGACAGGTAATTGTTCGACGCCAAGGCTTGGTAGACGTCTGCGGCGGTGACGCCGTGCGCCGCCATTCGATTGGGATCGAGCCACGCGCGCAGCGCGAAGGTGCGCCCGCCCAGCACTTCTGCGTTCTGCACGCCGGGGATGGCATTGAGTTGAGGCTGCACGACGCGCAGCAGGAAGTCCGTCAGCGCATTGGTCGGGACGACATCGCTGAAGTAGCCAATGTACATCGTGTCGGTGGTCTGGTTCTTCGCCAGCTGGATGACCGGCAGCTGCGATTGCGGCGGCAGCTGATTGCGCACCGCATTGACCTGCGCACTGATCTCGGTCAGGGCGCGATTGGCACTGTAATTGAGCCGCAGCGTCGCGGTGATCACCGAGCTGCCCGTGCTCGAGGAGGAAGCCATGTAGTCGATACCCTGTGCCTGGGCAATCGCTGCCTCGAGCGGCTGGGTGATGAATCCGGCCACGGTCTGCGCGTCCGCGCCGTAGTAGTCGGTAGTGACCGTGATGACCGCACTCTGGGTCTTCGGGTACTGCGTCACCGGCAACGAAAAAATCGCGCGGATACCGAGCACCAGCATCAGTAAGCTGACGACCGCCGACAAGACCGGTCGGCGGATGAATATTTCAGTGAATTTCACGCCGGCCGCCTCAATGTTCCTGCGGCGAGGGGTTCGGGTTGCTCAGCGGCTGCACGCTGTTGTTGATAGTGACGGGCGAGCCGTTCTTCAGCTTCAGCTGGCCGCTGGTCACAATCTGGTCCCCGGCCTTGATTCCCTTCAGCACCGCGATCTGATCACCGCGAGTCGGTCCCAGGGTCACGAACACCTGTTCGACAGTGTCGTTCGCTTTCGGCCCGGCTCCCTTGTGCACCACGAACACCGTATCACCGTACGGGTTGTACGTGACTGCCGTCTGCGGCAGCGTCAAGTAACGCTGCTCAGCACCGGACTGCAGGTCGGTGTCCACGAACATCCCCGGCCGCAGCAGCAAGCCCGGATTGGCAATGGTCGCTTCAGCTTCGAAGTTGCGCGTCGACGGATCGACCAGCGAATCAATCGAGGTGACCCGCCCGGAAAAGGCCTTACCGGGGAATGCGTCCGTCGTCACTTGCGTCACGTCGCCCACGTGCACTCGCGACAGATCGCTCTGTGGCAGGTTGAAGTCCACATAGATCGGGTCGAGCGACTCCAGGCTCACGATCGCGGTTCCGGGCTGCAGGTATTGGCCCGGATTGACGGTCGTGATCCCGAGCCGGCCTGCGAAGGGTGCGCGCACCGTCTTCTCCGCGACGAGCGCCGCTTGCGAGGTCGCCTGCGCTTCGGCGCTCTTCCAGTCCGCAGTCGCCGCATCGAGCGTCGCTTTGCCGATGGCCTGCGCCTTGTACTGCAGCACGTCGCGCTGGTAGGTCAGTGTCGCGTAGTGCGCCGCCGCTTGCAGCGAATGAAGTTGCGCGATGTCCGGCGCGGCATTCAGTTGCACGAGCACCTGTCCGGCGCGCACCGACTCTCCGGAGTGGAAGTCGATGTTCTGGACCATGCCGGCGAGCTGGGTGGTGACCTCAACGCCATGCACGGCGCGCAGGCTGCCCACGGCACTCACGTGCGGCTGCCAGAGCGAATACTGCACCGTCGTGGTGCTCACCGTCTGGGGCTGGCTGGCGTTCTTCACCATGAACTGGTGAATGAAGTGCGCCTTGATGGCGTTCCACGCGCTCACCCCACCTAACACGACGGCCATTGCGACGAGCACGATAATCAGTCGCCGCCACATCACGCGCTTCTCCACGACTCCCAATCTCCTATGTGCTCGCGGGGGGCACGCGCAAAGGGCCCGGACGTCCCGAGCCGGACGTCCGGAGCGCAGCATGCGCATCCGCAGAGGGTACAGCCTACTATTTTAACCGTTTCCGTGTCGCATTCGGCACGGCTCGACGTACCGACCGTTACGCTGGTCGCGCCCTCGAGGGGGACCTCGAGGCGACACGCACCCCAGGCCGGCGCCGAGGACGCCTCAGAGTCGCAATTCAGCGACAGGCGCCTGCCGACGCCGTTCGATTTCGGCTGAAAAGGACCGGTTCAGCAGCGCCGTCGCCTGCAGGCGGCCCTGCAGTGCAAAGCGCGAAAAGACGAATCTTCCGTTCTGCAGCGGTACTGCAAACCCGACCCGGCGGGCATTTGCGATGCTCGCCTGGAGCTTCTTGCCGTTCATCAGCGCCATGCCGTAGGTATGCGCCCCGATCGCACCGACACAGAAGATCGCGATCGGATTGGCGCCGGCGGCGGAATTGGCGAGCACGGGATAGACGTCGCCGAAGCGGCAGGGAGTGCGCACCGCGAGCAGCCAGCGGCACGAGGCCGACTTGTAATCGCAGAACTCCCCGAACAGCTCGCCACGATGATTGACGGTCGCCGCATACGCGTAATGGCCCCCGGTGGTGGTCGCCACCCGCCATTGCCCGAAGGTAAGTCCGGCGGCCGTGGCCGGTCCCGCCACTCCCACCGCAAGCGCAAGCGCCAGCAGCATCCCCTGTATTGTTCTCATTCTGATCTCCACCATCGGCCGCTCAGACCTGGCGCCTCAGGCCCGCAAGATTGTCGAGCCCACTCCTGGCGCCGCTGTCGCGTGCGAGCTTCGAATTTTGTGACTTTACTCCTTGATTTTGCCGGCGCCAATGCCGTAGGCGACATATTCCAGGCGACGATCAGTCGCGCCCGCTCGCCAGATACTCCTCGACCGACACGCGCGCGCGTACCCGTCCGGCCTCCAGGATCACCACCTCGTCGACCAGTTGCGCCAGACCGCTCAAGCGGTGCGTGATGAGTAGCACCGAGCGCTCGCGCGCGGCACTCGCGAGCGCCGCGTACAGCCCGCGCGCCGTATGCGCATCCAGACCTTCCGTCGGCTCATCGAGCACGAGTACCGGCGCCTCCTGCAACAGCGCCCGGGCAATCGAGATGCGGCGAGCCTCGCCGCCGGACACAAGTGCCGCGCCTTCACCGAGCACGGTGTCGTAACCGTCCGGCAGCGAGGCGACAAACGAATCCAACTGCGCCACGCGTACTGCGCGCTCGATCTGCTCGGCGCTCGCCTGCGGCGCCGCGAGCAGCAGATTGTCGAGCAGCGACTGATTGAACAGAACCGTCTGTTGTGCGATGACTGCAACATGGCGCCTGAGCGCATCGCCATCGAGCGCATCGAGAGGCTGACCGCCGAACAAGACCCGCCCCTGCTGAACGGGATGGAATTTCAACAGCGCGCCGATCAGCGAGCTCTTGCCTGCCCCGGACGGACCGACCACCGCCACCCGTGCCCCGGGCGCCAACGTCAGCTCGACGTTCTCCAGGGCCCAGGGCCCGCCTTCCGCATAGCGCAGCCCGACGCGTTCGAAAACGACTGCCGGGTGTGACGGAACCGGGGCGGACTGACGCGGCTCGCTGAACGGCGGCGGCGTGTCCGCTAACGAAAACACGCGTTCGGCCGAGGTCAGCGTCGATGACCAGCGCGCGAGTGCCTCGGTGAGCGGACCGATGATTTCAAAGGAGGCGAGCATCAACAGCGCGAGCAGCACCAGCAGCGGCGGGGATAGCCGTCCGCGGTGCACCGCGGTCAGCGCGAGCAACAATGTCGCGAGCAGCGTCAGCTGTGCGCATAAGCCGACCAGCGCCCCGCCGAGCGCCTCGAAGTGCTCCACGCGGGTGCGGCGGGCGTCGAGGTCCGCCGCCGTTGCCTCGATGCGCCTGCTGTGCACCGCGATGGCACCCCAGACGAGCAGCTCGGCCTGCCCGCGCAGCGCATCGAGCAACAGTCCACGCAGCTCGGCGCCGGCCCGGACCGCGCGAGCGGCATCCGGCGCCGCTCGCCGCTGCACCCACAGCGGGGCCAGCACTGCGGCGAGCAGCACACCGACCAGCAGCGCGCCCGCGGCCGCAGGCAACAGGACCAGACACAGGAGCGCCGCAGCTGCCGCGCTCAGCAGCGCGACGCTCGCGGGCACCAGCACCGCCAGATAGAAATGTTCGAGGGCATCGACGTCGGCGCGCAGTCGTGCGAACAGTTCCGCGCTACGCAGCGCGGCGAGTCGCGCCGGCGCCAGAGGGATCAGGCGGCGGAACAGCCAGACACGCAGTCTTGACAGACCGCGCAGCGTCGCTTCGTGCGTGACCAGACGCTCGCCGTATCGTCCCCCGCTGCGCACGATGGCGAACAATCGGATCGCGGCCGCCGGCGTGTAATAGTTGATGGCCAGTCCGGCCGCGCCAGCAAGCGCCATGGAGGCAATGAACCAACCCGACACTGCCATTAAACCGGCGGCAGCGAGTGCCGCGAGCAGCGCCAGGGCCGCCCCGCCGAACATCCAGCGGCGCTCCGGATACAAGACCGCGAGCAGGCGTTTGACCGACGAAGCCATCGGCCTGCTCACGCGTGCTCCGCCTGCAGCAGCGCGCTGAACGCACCACCGGAGCGCTGCAGGTGCTCCGGCGGGCCCTGTTCGAGCACCCGGCCGCCGTCGAGCACGACGACCCAGTCGGCGGCACGTGCCGCGCTCAGCCGATGCACGGCCATCAGCACCGTGCGTGAAGCGGCCGCCCCAAGGATCAGCGCCTGCAGGTCCCGCGCCCCATCGCGATCGAGGTGCGCGGTCGGTTCATCGAGCAGCCAGACTTTCGCCCGCTCGCGCACCAGTGCACGAGCGAACGCCAGGCGCTGCAGCTGCCCGCCGGACAAGCCGACGCCGCGCTCCCCGAGCACGGTATCCGCGCCCCGTGGCATCCGCGCCAGCACGGCGGCCAGACCGCTCGCCTCGAGCGCCCGGCTCAGTGCGTCGGCATCCGCATCCGGGTTCGCGAGCAGCAGGTTTTCGCGCACCGAGCCTTCGAATACGTGGGTGCTCTGCGGCACCCAGGCAATGTATTGGCGCCATTGCTGCAGATCACATCCGGCCAGATCAACTCCGTCGAGGAGGATCCGGCCGCGATCGGGCGCGGCGAAGCCGAGCAGCAGGTTCAGCAGCGTACTCTTGCCTGAGCCGCTCGCGCCCACCAGGGCGGTGAGCCGCGCCGGCCTGATCGTGAGCGAGCACTCGTGCAGGCCCGTTCCGCGGCCGCGGTGCAGGTAGGCAACGCGCTCGAGGCGGATCTCAGGCGGACGCTCGCAGCCCACCGGCGCGCCAACCGAGACCGATGGTGCCGCTGCGGCGGCGTCCGCCTCCAGTGCCGCGATCTGCTCGGCCGCAGCGACCGCATCCATGCGAGTATGACGCAGCGCACCGAGGCCCCGCAGCTGCAGGTAGAACTCCGGCGCCAGCAGCAGCACAAACAGCCCATCGCGCAGTGCCAACTCACCCCACAATAGCCGAAATCCGATCAACACCGCGACGATGGCGATACTGACCATGGCGAAGAATTCGAGCACCAGCGAGGACAGAAAGGCGACGCGCAGCACCTGCAGGCTGAGCACACGATACGTCTCGCTCTCAGTCTCGAGGCGAACGGCGAAACGTTCTGCAGCGCCGAGCTGGCGCAGCGTCACCAGCCCGCCGAGCGCATCGACGAACGCCGCGCCGAGCCGCCTCAGCTGACCGTAGCGCTGCTCGCTCGCGCGGGCGGCGGCGCGTCCCACCAGCACCATGAACAGAGGAATGAGCGGCGCGGTGAGCACGAGAACGAGGCCCGACACCCAGTCGGCAGGGAAGATGAACACGGCGAGCAGCAGCGGCACCAGCACCGCGGCGCCCGCCTGCGGGAGGTACCGTGCGAAGTACGCCAGCACGGCCTCGATGCCATCGACGAGGCGCGTGATCAGATCGCCGCTTGCGGTAGCGCGCAGCCCGAGAGGCCCGAGGGTCTGGGCCTCGCGCAGCAGCCGGGTGCGCAGCGCGCCGGCGAGCTGCTGTGCGCCGAGCACTGCGCTGCGGCGCGCCCCAAGCGTCAGTACGAAGCGCAGCAGCGCCAGGACCAGCAACACTGCGCATAGTGGCCAGAGCTGCTCGAAGGAGGCATGCG
>JAKCEJ010000174.1 GCA_021838065.1 Pseudomonadota bacterium | reverse complement strand
TTCGGCCGTACGCTCGCGGACATTCACGCGACACTTCCCTCGGTGACGCTCGATGCGCCCTGGGGCCAGCCCGAGAGCGTGGGCGCGCTGCTCACGGGCAATCTGCTCGAGTGTGCCGCCGCGGCCGATGAGTTCGGCGGGCGCAGGAGCGTGTTGGCGCTGCGCGAGCCGCTCGAGCGGCGCCTCGCGCAGGCGAGCCCCTGGATGGCCATCCGCCGCATGACCGCTCGGGTGCGTGAGTGTCATGGCGATCTGCACTGCCGCAACATCGTCGTGCGGGAGGGGCGGCTGGTGGCGTTCGACTGCCTCGAGTACGAACCGGCTTTCCGCTGGATCGACGTGGCCGACGAGATCGCCTTTCTCTTGAGCGATCTGGCCTCGCGCGGCCATGCGGCGCACGCGCACGCCTTCCTTGGGGCCTATCTGGAGCGCAGCGGCGACTACCACGCCTGCCGGCTGATCAAGTTGTACGAAGCGCATCGCGCACTGGTGCGGGCGAAGGTCGCCGCATTCGCGGCGGCCCTGCATCGCGACGGTGCCGAGCGGCAGACGCTGCGCGAGGAGTACGAGCGGCTAGTGGCGCATGCATCGGCCGCGCTTGCCGTCCGGCACCCGCGTCTGGTGTTGATGAGCGGCCTGTCCGGCTCGGGCAAGACCTGGATGGCCCGGGAGCTGGCGAGAACCGTTGGCGCGGTGCACCTGCGCTCGGACGTCGAGCGCAAGCGCCGCGCCGGCCTGACCGCACTTGAGCGCTCCGATTCGGGGCTCGCGGTGGGACTCTATGCCGCCGAAGTCAGCGAGCGTGTCTACGATGATCTGGCGCGCGAGGCGTACGATGGCCTGACCGGTGGTTACACGGTGATCGTCGATGCGACGCTGCTGCGGCGCGAGGACCGGCGGCGCTTCGGTGAGCTAGGCGCGCGTGCGCAGGCTCCGACGTTCCTGGTGCGCTGCACGGCGCCGCTGGAGGTGCTGCGTGAGCGTCTCCAAGCGCGGGCGGCCGCTGGACACGACGCCTCGGAAGCCACCGTGTCGGTGCTGGAATGGCAGCGGGGGCGAATCGAGCCGATTGGGGTGGACGAGCCGTTCGAGGCCATCGAAATCGAATCGACCGACCCGCGGGCGATCGAGAAAGTGCTGGCCCGTCTGGGGAGGAGCGCGCCGGCCTGAGCGCTCAGGCGCGCGCGTCGGCAGGTTGCTGCAGCAGGCGCAAGAACGCCTCGGCCGCAGGTTCCATGGGCGCGTTCTCACGCTGCACCATCATCAGCGGGCGTGTGATGGCGAGCTCGCGCAGCGGCAGCTCGCGCAGCTGCCCGTCGCGCAGTTCATTGCGGATGCAGATCCGCGGCAGCCAGGCGATGCCGCCGCCGTAAACCGCGGCGCGCTTGAGCGCCTCGGTGTTGCCGAATTCCATCGTATCGCCCTGCTCGATGTTCTGCCGCTGCAGCGCGGCGGCGATCAGCTCGCGCGTGCCCGACCCGCGCTCGCGCATCAGCAGCGGCTCACCGGAAAGGTCGCTCGGCTTCAGCGCCTTGCGCTTCAGCAGCGGATGGTCGGGAGCGGCCACCGGCACGATTTCATCTTGTTGGAAGACGGTCGTCCGCAGTCCCTGGACGTGCAGCGGACCCTCGATGAAGCCGAGCATGAAGAGCATGTCATCGACGCCCTGGGAGACCTGCTCGGTGTTGCCGACGAACAGCGAAATCTGCACGCGCGGCCGCTGGCGCCGGTAGGCGGCAAGCACCGGGGGCAGCACGTACGTGCCGATGGTATTGCTCGCCCCTAGCGTGAGGCGCCCGCGCATCGCGCCGGCGATCTCGCGCATCGCCGCCTCGGCGGTGCGTTCGAGCTCGAACAGCCGCACCGCATAGCGGTTCAGCACCTCTCCGGCCTGCGTCAGGCGCATGCCCTTGGCGTGGCGCTCGAAGAGCGTCACGCCGAGGCGGCTCTCGAACGCCTTGAGCTCACGCGAGAGCGCCGGCTGCGAGATGTGCAGTTTGCGCGCCGAGGCGGTGAGGCTGCCGGTGGCGGCCACCGTGGTGAAGATCGCGAGGTGATGCAGATTCATGGGCGGTCAGTATAGGGTTGTTCCGCCTCAGCCGCCGCAAACGCCCAGGGCAACGAGACAGGCGGCCGGGACCGGTGTCCCGGCCGCCTGGACGGTGCTCCGTCTCGTCGCAGGAGCGTCAGTTCTCCACGGACCCGCTCGCCGCGCCAGCGGCCAATGGCAGGTGCAGGTGCTGACGCGGACCGAGGCCCGCACGGCAGCCCCGGGGCACTACCGCGAGGCCGCCCCGTCCATGCCCGCCGCGATGACGGCGGCGGTGAGCGCCGAGATCGCGGGCTCCCCGCTCGATGCCCGCGCCGAGGCGTCGGCGCGCCGGCGCGCCCGGGAGCGCCAGCGCGCGCCTGCGCCTAGAAGCGGCCCTTCTGGAAGTCCTCGAATGCCTGCATCAACTCCTCACGGGTGTTCATGACGAACGGCCCGTATTTGGCCACCGGCTCATGCAGAGGTCGGCCCGCCACCAGGATGGCCCGCGCGCTCGATCGTCCCTCAAGTCTCACGGGGCCGCCGTCGGTGAGCACCGCGAGCTCATGGGTGTTGGCCGTCTTTGCCAAGTCTCCCTCGCCGATCAGCACCGACCCTTCGTACACATAGGCGAACGCGGCGTGCCCCGCCGGCAGGGTGTGGGTGAAGACGCTGGCGGGCGCCAGCTCGACATCGAGATAGGTCGGGTCGGTCGCCGGCTGGACGATCGGTCCGGCAACGCCCCCGACTGACCCGGCGATCACCTTCACGCGCGCGGCCTCGAGCTCGACCTGCGGGATCTTCTGCGGGCCGAACTCCTGATAGCGCGGCGCGGTCATCTTGTCCCGCGCCGGTAGGTTGATCCACAGCTGAAAGCCGCGCATGCGGCCCTCCTGCTGCTCCGGCATCTCCGAGTGCACGATGCCCCGTCCGGCGGTCATCCACTGCACGCTGCCGGGCACGAGCACGCCTTCGTGGCCGTGATTGTCGCGATGGCGCATGCGCCCATCGAGCATGTACGTGACCGTCTCAAAGCCGCGGTGCGGGTGGTCGGGAAAGCCGGCGATGTAATCGCCGGGGTTGTCGGTGCCGAACTCATCGAGCATCAGGAATGGATCGAGGTCGGCCAGCTGCGGCTGGCCGATTACGCGCGTCAGTTTGACGCCGGCGCCATCGGATGTCGGCATGCCGCGCACCAGGCGGGCAACGCCGCGAGTCGCAAGGGTATTCATGGTGTGCTCCATATTATGGGTGTCGATCGCGGGTGGCTCAGGCTGCCAGCTGCGCCGCTTCTGCCATCGCCGCCGAGATCGCCGCCTGACGCTGCGTGGGGCTGATGTTAACGCCCTCGGCGCGTACGAAGGTGACGTCGGTGATGCCGAGGAAGCCAAACACTTCGCGCAGGTAGCTCTCCTGGTGATCGAGCGCGGCGGCCGGGGACTGCGGGCCGTAAAACCCGCCGCGCGAGGAGGCGACGATCACTTTCTTGCCGCCGGCGAGCCCCTGCGGACCCTGCTCGGTGTAGCGAAAGGTCTTGCCGGCCACGCACACCCGGTCGATCCACGCCTTCAGCTGCGAGGAGATCGAGAAGTTGTACATGGGCGCGCCCACGACGATGATATCGGCGGCGAGGAATTCCTCGAGCGCCGTGCGGCCGCGCTCCAGATCGCGCAGGACCGCGGGGGACTCGGGCGTTGCGCCCTGGCCGGCGGCCAGATGCGCGCCCGAGAGATGCCCGAGGGGCTCGGCGCCGAGGTCGATGTGCTGCACCTGCGCATCCGGGTGCAGGGCGCGGAGCCGCTCGATGATGAGCGCCGTCAATTGCCGACTGACGGAGTTCTGGCCGAGAATGCTGGTGTCGATGTGCAGGAGTTTCATGGCGGGCCTCAGCGTGGTATAAAATAGGTACCAAGGCTAAGTATGTAAGTCTGGGCGGCGCGAACACAAGAAGGCACAGTCATGCGACAGAGTGAAACCGGCGTAACCCAGGGCGGGCAGGCGCACGCGGGCGGGCAGTGCCCGCAAAGCGCCGAGTGTCCCAAGATCAGTCAGGTGCTGGCGCGCGTCGGGGAGAAATGGAGCGTGCTCATCATCATCATGCTCGCCGACCGCCCGAGGCGATTTTCGGATCTGAAGCGCTCCATCGGCGGCATCTCCCAGCGCATGCTCACGCTGTGCCTGCGCGGGCTGGAGCGCGACGGGCTCGTCAAACGGACCGTCTTTCCGGTAGTGCCGCCGCGCGTGGAGTACGAACTCACCGCCCTCGGGCAATCGCTGCGCGAGCCGGTGACGCAGCTTGCCAGCTGGGCCAAGGCACACCTCGCCGAGCTCGATGGGGCCCGCGCTGAGTTCGACCGCCGCGAAGCGCTCGCGCAGCGCCAGCACGGCGATGGCCGCGAGTGGAACGGGCAGGCTCGCGCCGGAGGCGCGGCGAACGGAGCGCTCTCGCCGCGGCGCTAGCGTTTGCTAGCGTGCCGGGCGCGCAGCTCCGCAGCGATGCGCTCGAGGGATAGGCCCCGGCTCTTCAGCAGCAGCGCCAGGTGATAGATGAGATCGGCGGACTCGGCCACGAGCTTCTCCTCGGTCTCGGTGACCGCGGCGAGCGCCACCTCCAGCCCTTCCTCCCCGACCTTCTGCGCCATGCGGTTCACGCCCTGGGTGTAGAGCCGCGCGGTGTAGCTGCCCTCGGGGCGCTGAGCGATGCGCTCGGCGATGACTGCCTCGAGCTCGGTGAGGAAGGCGAGTGGGGCTGCCGGCTCGCCGAAGCAGCCGCTCGTGCCGAGGTGGCAGACCGGCCCGTGCGGGCGCGCAGTGATGAGCAGTGCATCGCGATCGCAATCGGTGCGCGCCTCGATGAACTCGAGCGTGTTGCCGGAAGTCTCCCCCTTCTCCCACAGCCGCTCACGGCTGCGGCTGAAGAACACCACGCGGCCGCGCTTGAACGTCTCGGCGAGCGCCTCGCGGTTCATGTAGCCGAGCATGCGCACGCCCCCGGCGGGATCGACGATGATCGCCGGCAGCAGCCCGCCCTGCTTGCCGAAGTCCAGCCGGGCGATGTCCCCGGCAGTGAGCGGCGCGCCGGCCGCGGGCGTTGAGTTCATGGTCGCACCTCGATTCCGGCCGTGCGCAGCGCGCGCTTGAGCTCCGGGATGGCGATGACGCCGTCGTGAAACACGCTCGCCGCGAGCGCCGCATCGACGCCGGCATCGCGAAACACAGCCGTGAAATGCTCGATCGCCCCGGCGCCGCCGGAGGCCACGAGCGGCACGCGGCAGGCCGCGCGCACCCTGTGCAGCTGTTCGATGTCATAGCCGCGCCGCACGCCGTCGCTTCCCATGCAGTTGAGCACGATTTCCCCGGCGCCGCGCGATTGCGCCTCGCGCACCCATTCGAGCACGTCGCGGCCTGACTCGCGCGTGCGCGCCGGATCACCGGTGAACTGATAGGCGCGGTAGCCCTCGCTGGTGAGCCGGCTGTCGATGCCGACCACCACGCACTGTGCGCCGAAGCGGCGGCTGAGCGCATCGATCAGTCCGGGATCGGCGAGCGCGGGCGAGTTGACCGAGATCTTCTCCGCGCCGGCGTTCAGCACCGCCTCGGCGTCGGCCACCGAGCGGATGCCCCCCGCCACGCAGAACGGAATGTCGAGCACCTGCGCAACGCGCCGCACCCAGCTGCGATCGACCGAGCGGTCCTGCGGGCTCGCGGTGATGTCGTAAAAGACGAGCTCGTCCGCGCCCTGGTCGCGGTAGCGCTGCGCGAGCGTCATGATGTCCCCGACCACCCGGTGATCGCGAAATTGGACGCCCTTGACGACCTGGCCGTCGCGGACGTCTAGGCAGGGGATGATGCGTCGGGCAAGTATGGGATCAACTCCTCAGCGGTGATGCGCTGCTCGAGCAGCGCCTTGCCGCTCACGGCAGCAGCGATGCCGGCGAGCTCGAGAGCGCGCAGGTCCTGCGCATCGCGCACGCCGCCGGAGGCTTGCCAGGCGAGCTGTGGATAGCGGGCGCGGGCTGCGGCGTACAGCGTGACATTCGGTCCCGCGAGGGCGCCGTCGCGAGCGATGTCCGTGCACAGCACGTGTCTGACGGCGCCGCTCGGATAGCAATCGAGCGCATCCCACAGGCTCGCCGCCGTTGGCTCGCGCCAGCCGCGCGTGTGCACCTGCGGCTCGCCGTGCGCATCCACTCGCACATCGAGCGCGAGGCAGATGCGCTCGGCGCCGAAGCGCGCAAGCCACTCGAGCACCTCGCCGGGCCGCTCGACGGCTGCGCTGCCCACCACCACGCGGGCCACGCCGGCGCCGAGCAGTTCCTCGATCAGCGCCGCGGAGCGGATGCCGCCGCCGGCCTGCACGCGCAGGCCCGCTTCGGCGGCCATCGCACCGATCACTGCGCGGTTGCCGGGCGCCCCGTCCCGCGCGCCGTCAAGGTCGACCACATGCACCCAGGTGGCGCCGAGGGCGCGGTAGGCGGCGAGCAG
>JAKCEJ010000173.1 GCA_021838065.1 Pseudomonadota bacterium | reverse complement strand
CCGTGCGCTGGCTGACGCCGAGGTCCGCCGCGACCACCTTGTTCGGCTTGCCGCGCGTGATGAGGTTGAGCACTTCGCGCTCGCGCGGTGTGAGTGAGCCCAGCCGCTCGCGGATGCGGTCCTGCTCCTTCAGCTCGAGCCGCGTGCGTTGGTCCTTCTCCAGGGCGCGCTGCACGCGGTCGAGCAGGTCCTGGTCGCGGAAGGGCTTTTGCAGAAAATCGAACGCGCCGTGCTGCATCGCCTCGACCGCCATCGGAATGTCGCCGTGGCCGGTAATGAAGATCACCGGGATGGTCGCCCCGCGTAGATTCAGCAGCTGCTGCAGCTCGAGGCCGCTCATGCCGGGCATGCGCACATCGAGCACCACGCAGCCGGGCTGACGCGCCTCGTATTGGGCGAGAAACTCCTGGGCGCTGCAGTAAACTGTCGCCGGCAGGCCGACCGACTTCAGCAGCAGCCGCAAGGAGGCGCGCACCGCCTCGTCATCATCGACGACGAACACGGTAGGTTGCGGTTCGCGGGCGGTTTCCATCGGGCGTTCACCGTTGGCTGGGTGGGGCCGCTCGCGGCCCGCGGCGTGCTGGTATGGCATTGACATTGATGGACACGGGTTGCTTGCCTGCGCGAGTATGTTGCCGTCAGGCCGTCCGGCGCGCTAGGTATTTTCCGCAAGCGCCCGTGCGGCAGTCAACTGCGGGCACGATGGCCCTCGAGGCGAGCGTGCCCGGGAGGCCCCTGTGGACACAGAAGCGGTACGAGCGCGGCTGCTGCGGCGGCGCGAGGAGTTGCACAGGCGTGAGAGCGGTGCGAAGGCGGACCTGCGCCACGAGTCCGATCCGCTGAGCGCGGATTTCGCCGAACAGGTCACCCAACGGGAAAGCGACGAAGTGCTCGATGCGATCAGCGAGTCGGCGCGCGAGGAGCTGCGCCAGATCCAGGCGGCGCTGCGCCGGCTCGATGCGGGCCACTACACCACGTGCGCGGTGTGCGGCGAGCCGATCGAGGAGGGGCGGCTCGCGGTGGTGCCCTA
The DNA here is from genome assembly GCA_021838065.1 of Pseudomonadota bacterium. Lineage (GTDB taxonomy): Bacteria > Pseudomonadota > Gammaproteobacteria > Steroidobacterales > Steroidobacteraceae > 13-2-20CM-66-19. Next base: position 5,496 of record JAKCEJ010000173.1, on the reverse strand, counting down.
CACCGACCGCTGCCGCAGCTGCGCCGAGGGTGAGCGCTCGGGCCCGGCGCATCGGCGATGAGCCCGGGCGGCAGTGTTGCCCCGAGCGGGGTCATCACCATCACCACGGATTTCGGCCACCAGGGCCCGTTCGTCGGGGTGATGAAGGGGCGGGTCCTCGGGCGCTTCCCCGAGGCGCGCCTCATCGACCTGACCCACGAGATCCTGGTGCACTGGCCGGCCGAGGCGGGATTCTGGCTGATGCGCGCCTTCCCGTACTTTCCGGCCGGGACCGTGCACATCGCCGTGGTCGACCCGGGAGTCGGCACGGCGCGGGACATCGTAGCGGTGAGCGCGGCCGGACACCTGTTTCTCGCCCCCGACAACGGGCTGCTCGCGCCGCTCGTCTCCCGGCAGCCTGACGCCGAGGTGGTGCGGCTGCGCCCCCAGGGGCTCGCCCGGCTCGGCATCACCCGCGCCAGCGCAACCTTCCATGGGCGGGACATCTTCGCCCCCGTGGCCGCGGAGCTTGCCGCCGGACGCTGCCAGGCGCACGAGCTCGGTGAGCCGGCCGCGGCGGATTCGCTGGCGCCGGCCTGGGTGGATGAGCCGGCCGTCGAGAGCGCAAGCGTGAGCGGGGTAGTGATCACCATCGATCACTTCGGCAACCTCATCACCAATATCGATGCAGCGCTGATCGAGCGGTTCCGGCTGCCCCTGGTGCATGCCGGGCCGCACGCCTTCCCGCTGCTGCGCACTTATGCGGACAGCGAGCCGGGGCAGTACCTGGCGCTGATCAACTCCTTCGGGGTGCTCGAGATTGCCCGCGCGGAGCACAGCGCCGCCGAAGGACTGGGTCTCGGGCGCGGCGCGCCGGTCACCGTGCGGGACCGCACGACGTAACCCTTACGGCCTCTTGCTCCGGCGGAGGATTTCATTATAGTTCGCTGTCTTGCTCCGTGCCGAAATTGCTACCTAATTGATTTAACTAAGGATTTGCACCGCTAGATGTCGGAACGAGACACCGAGAGCTTCGATCTCGACGAGGAATTCCTGAGCGGGAGCGCCGAGGACAGCACCGATTACGATCGGATGCTCGATCGGGTAGACAAGCGCCGGCCCCCACACCCTGGCAAACGCGGCAAGTCCGCGTGGAGCCGCCTCGAGGAAGTCCTGGCGGACAGGAAGCTCGAGAAGGATCTTCGCGATTTCGACGAAGAGCTCTAGCGCCCGCGCGCCCATAGAGCGGATTCGTTCGACCCGAGCAGGGCGGCCGGCACACGGCAGCGCCCGGGGGTCTGCTCGGCCCGAGAGTATGCAGCGGCCGCCTCCGCCGCTCGCCCAGGAACCATCGTGACCCGCAGCGCTTCCGAGTGGATCGTTCTGAAGTTCGGGGGGACCAGCGTCTCCTGCCGCGCCAACTGGCGCAACATCGCCGAGGTCGCCGCAGCCCGCCGCGCCGAGGGCGCGCGGGTGCTGATCGTCCACTCGGCGCTCAGCGGCGTCACCGATCGGCTGGAGCGCCTGCTCGAGGTCGCGCGCGGGCCGGCGCAGGAGGCGGACCTCGCCGAGATCGAGGCGCGGCACCGCCGCCTCGCGGCGGATCTGGGCATCGAGCTCGGGGAGGCCTGCGAGCGCCAGCTCGCCGAGCTGCGCCAGATCGCCGCCGGCGTGGGGCTCATCGGTGAGGTGAGCGACCGCACGCGCGCGCGCGTCATGGCCACAGGCGAGCTGATGGCGACCGATCTCGGGGCGCGCTTCCTCACCACCCAGGGGATCGAGGCCGAATGGGCCGACGCGCGCACCATGCTCGCCGCCGAGGAGCGTGCCAACGCATCGGCCAAGGCGAGCGTGCTCTCGGCGGTGTGCAAATTCGCGCCCGATGAGCGCCTCGAGCAGCGGCTGCGGGCGATGGCCCCAGTGATCGTCACGCAGGGGTTCATCGCCAGCGACAGCGAAGGCAACACCGTGCTGCTCGGGCGGGGCGGCTCGGATACCTCCGGGTCCTATCTCGCCGCCAAGCTGCGCGCGCGGCGGCTGGAGATCTGGACCGACGTGCCGGGGATGTTCAGCGCCAACCCGCGCGCCGTACCCACGGCGCGGCTGCTGCGCGCGCTGCATTACGACGAGGCGCAGGAGATCGCCACGAGCGGCGCGAAAGTGCTGCATCCGCGCTGCATCCTGCCGGTGCGCCAGTACGGGATTCCGCTGCACGTCTATGCCACGCAGGCGCCGCATCTGGAGGGCACCGTGCTCTCGGCCGAGGGCGACGGCACGGCGCAGGTCAAAGCCGTCTGCACCAAGAAGGGCATCACGCTGGTGTCGCTCGAGAGCCCGGGCATGTGGCACCAGGTTGGATTTCTCGCCGACGCCTTCCACGTCTTCAAGGCGCACGGCATGTCGGTGGACCTGGTGTCCACGTCCGAGACCAACGTCACCGTGTCGCTCGATCCGGCCGCCAACACCCTCGATAGCGCGCTGCTCGGCGCCCTGGTGGGCGATTTGTCGCGCCTGTGCCGCGTGCAGGTGATTGGCCCGTGCGCATCCGTGAGCCTGGTCGGGCGCAACATCCGCGCCATCTTGCACCAGCTGGGCGGGGCGTTCGAGTTCTTTGCCGAGCAGAAGATCTACCTCGTCTCGCAGGCGGCCAATGACCTGAACTTCACCTTCGTGGTCGATGAGAACCAGGGCGACCGGCTCGTCGATCAGCTGCACGAGCTGCTGATCCGCCCGGTGCCGGGCGATCGTGTGCTGGGTCCGACGTGGGAGCAGCTGTTCAGCCAGGCGGCAGCGCCGCCAGCCACGGGCGAGCTGTGGTGGCGCACGCAGCGCGAGCGGCTGCTCGAGGCCCTCGGCTCGCGTGAGGCCGCTTACATCTATCACCTGCAGAGCGTACGCGCCGCAGCGCGGGCATTGCGCTCAGTGCGCTCACTCGCGCGGGTTCACTTCGCGATCAAGGCCAATCCGCACCCCGAGGTGCTGCGCGCTGTCGCCGCCGAGGGGGTGGAGCTCGAGTGCGTCTCGCGCGGGGAGCTCGAGCGGGTGCTCGATGTGTTTCCCTCGCTCGATCCGGCCCGGGTGCTGTATACGCCGAACTTCGCCTCCCGCGATGAGTACCGCTGGGCGCTCGGGCGCGGCGTGCAGGTCACCGTGGACAGCCTGTATGCGCTCACCGAGTGGGGCGATCTGTGGCGCGGCCGGGAGATCTTCGTGCGCATCGATACCGGCGTCGGCGCGGGCCATCACCACCATGTGCGCACTGCCGGGGCGCACGCCAAGTTCGGCGTGCCGATCGGCGACCTCGACCGGCTGGCGCGCGAGGCGAAGCGTCAGGGTGCGCGCCTCGTCGGGCTGCACTCTCATGTCGGCAGCGGCATTTTCGACGTCGCCACCTGGGAACACACGGCCCGACAGCTCGCGGACCTCGCGCAGCGTCTCGAGTCGGTCCGGGTCATCGACATTGGCGGCGGCCTGGGAGTCCCGGAGCGAGCCGATCAGCGTCAGCTTGACCTTGGCAAGCTCGACACGCTGCTCGCGGCCGTGCGCGCCGAGCACCCGGGCCTGGAGATCTGGATGGAGCCGGGCCGCTACCTGGCCGCGCCGGCCGGCGCGCTGCTGGCGCGCGTCACGCAGTTGAAGAGCAAGGGCAGCGTGCGCTACGTGGGCATCGCCACCGGCATGAACTCCCTGCTGCGTCCGGCGCTCTATGGGTCATACCATGAGATCGTCAATCTTTCCCGGCTCGATGAGCCCGCCGGCGAACTGGTCAACATCGTCGGTCCGATCTGCGAGAGCGCGGACGTGCTGGGCCATGACCGGCTGCTGCCGCCGACCCGCGAGGGCGATGTGCTGCTCATCGCCAACGCCGGCGCCTATGGCCACTCGATGAGCTCGCGCTACAACCTGCGCGAGCCGGCCGAGGAGCTCGTCCTCTGAAGCGATCCTCCCGACGCAGGGCCCCCCCCTCGCGAGGCGCGCGAGCGGCCGCCGCTCGCCGCAGGCGCATGCCGTGGCTGTGGCGCGCGATCGGCATCGCGGCCCTGGCCGTGCTCGTGGTGGGCGGCGGCTATGTGCTGTACCTCGACCACATGGTGACCCGCCAGTTCCGCTCGCTGCGCTGGACGCTCCCGGCGCGTGTCTACGCCGCGCCGATGCAGCTATACGTGGGCCTCGATCTGAACGAAGCACAGCTCGAGCATGAGCTAGATCGCCTGGCCTACCGGCAGGTTGCATTGCCCGGCGGTCCCGGCACGTTCGTCGGATCGACGGACCAGGTCGCGGTCATGCTGCGTCCGGCGCAGTTCGCCGACCGCGACCGCCCGGCGATGCCGCTGCGGGTCCGCTTCGGGCCGGCCGGAATCACGGATCTCACCAATGCCGCCGGAGCCCAGGTCCCGGTGATCCGGCTCGACCCGCTGCTGATCGGCAGCATCTTCCCGAGCGACGGGGTGGATCGGATCGTCGTCACCCCGCAGCAGGTTCCGCCGCTGCTGCCGGCGGCGCTGAAGGCGGTCGAGGACCGCACGTTCGACACCAACTGGGGCATCGATCCGCGCGGGATCCTGCGGGCCGCCTGGGTCGATCTGCGCGCGCACCACATCGAGGAAGGCGGCAGCACCCTCACCCAGGAGCTGGTGCGCAGCTATTTCCTGAACAACCGCCGCACGCTCTGGCGCAAGATCCGCGAGGCCATCATGGCCGTGGCGCTGACCGCGCACTTCAGCAAGGCGGATCTCATGAACGCCTATATCAATGAGATCTTCCTTGGCCAGGACGGCAACCGCTCGGTGCACGGGTTCGGACTCGCGAGTGAGTTCTACTTCGGCGAGCCGCTCGATGAGCTCGACCTGCCGCAGATCGCGATGCTGGTGGCCATCGTGCGCGGCCCCACCTATTACGATCCGCGCCGCGTCCCGGCGCGCGTGCTGGCGCGGCGCAACCTGGTGCTGAAGATCCTTGCGCGGCAGGGCGTGGTGTCGTGGGCACGCGCCGATGCGGCGATGCGCGCGCCGCTCGGGGTCACAGCGCATGCCTCCGGGGCCTACTATCCGGCCTATCTCGACCTGGTACGCCGCACGCTGGCGCGTGATTATCCCGAGCGGGAGCTGACCCGTGCGGGGCTGCGCATCTACACCAGCCTCAATCCGCGCGTGCAGGAGCTCGCCGAGCATGCGCTCGATGCGCACCTGCACCGGCTCGACCGCACCCATCATTACGGCAAGGCGCATCTGCAGGGCGCCGTGGTGGTCACCTCGCCGCAGACCGGCGACGTGCTCGCCATCGTCGGCGGCCGCGACGCCGACTTCGACGGATTCAACCGTGCGCTCGATGCGCGCCGCTCCATCGGCTCGCTGGTCAAGCCGTTCATCTACCTGACGGCGCTTGAGACCGGCCAGTACACCGCCGCGACCATCATCGAGGACGAGCCGATCGCGGTGAAGCTCGCTCGCGGGCGGTACTGGCGGCCGCACAACTACTCGCGGATCTTCCACGGTCCGGTGCCGCTGGTGCGCGCGC
>JAKCEJ010000172.1 GCA_021838065.1 Pseudomonadota bacterium | reverse complement strand
GCTGCGGCGGCGGCGGCTGGTTGCGGCGCTGCTGTTCCTGGTAACGCTGTTGTTGCTGCTGCTGGTAGCGCTGCGGCGGCGGCTGGTTGCGGCGCTGCTGTTCCTGGTAACGCTGTTGTTGCTGCTGCTGGTAGCGCTGCGGCGGCGGCTGGTTGCGGCGCTGCTGTTCCTGGTAACGCTGCTGCTGCTGCTGCTGGTAGCGCTGCTGCTCTCCAGGCGGACGGCCTTGCGGAGTGCGCTGCGGGAAGCGGTAATACCGATCCTGCAACTGTCGCTGCTGATTGGGATTGGGATAGCGGCCGCCACGGAAGTCGCGTTGATAGCGCGGCAGGGGCGCGCGAGGCGGAACGGCACGACGGTTCCAGCGATCCCAGTCCGGCCGGTTGCGCTGCCAGCCGCGGCCCCAGTGCTCCCCCCAACGCGGCGGAGCGTAGCGGTTCCAGTAGCGAAAGAAAAGCGGCGGCTGCCGATAGAAGCCCACTGGAATGCGCAAGATGAAATCCGGCACCTGTTCGGGCGGAACGAGATACCATGGTCCATTATACCAAGAGCTCGAGTACCACTCGTCACCGGTAAAAAGCCAGTACAGCCCGTCATAGAAGAAGAGGTTAACATCCAGCTGCGGTGCATAGTAGACGGGATAGCCGGGCACCGGAACAAGGTCCGGGTAAGCCGGGATGTTGACGCCGATGCGCACGCCGGGCAGCGCCACGCCGATGCCAAAGCCGATCTGCGCGAATGCGGCCGTGCTCATGCCCCCGAGCAGACACAGTGCGACCACAGCCCCGCGCACGGCTCGCCTGAGAAAATCGTGTGACATGAGCCTCTCCCGAATGAATGGGTCCCATGCACTTTGGCGACACTGCGAGGAGCGCGACCGCACAGGGTCCCTCAGGGCAGGACACCAGTGCACTTTCCTACGCGGAGCGCGCCCGCGCATCAGAAGAACTACGTATGGGGCGCACGTCCCGCTCCGTGGCTGGGCAGCCGCTGCGCGGCTTCGCTCATGGCCTCAAGGCGTTGCGGACCGTCTTCGGTCCGCAACACTCAGCTGATCGTGCGCAAATCCTCCGCTGTCACGGAGACGGACGCGGCGGCGATATTCTCCTCCAGGTGGGTCATGGAAGCGGTCCCGGGAATCGGCAGCATCACCGGTGCGTGATGAAGGAGCCAGGCGAGGGCGGCCTGGGCGGTTGATATTCCGACTCTTTGGGCGAACCGCGCCAGCGCGCCCGTCGCGCCCGCGCTGGTCGCATGCCGGCCCGACGCGATCGGCGCCCAGGGCAGGAACGCGATGCCGCGCGCAGTGCAGTGCGCGAGGACTGTCTCCGCCGTCCGGTCGTCTAGGTTGTAGCGGTTCTGCACCGACACCACTGCTGTCAGACGCTCGCAGCGCTGCAGCTCAGCCACGGTAACGTTCGAGACCCCGATGTGACGGATCTTGCCTTCCGCGCGCAGGCGAACGAGCTCGCCGATCGACTCTTCCAGCGGCACGGCAGGATCGGGCGCATGCAGCTGATACAGGTCGATGCGCTCCAGCCGCAGCCGCTTCAGACTCGCCTCGCAGGCCGCGCGCAGATGCGCGGGACGCGCATCGCGGTTCCACTCCCCCGGCCCGGGTCTGACCAGGCCGCCCTTCGTGGCGATGACCAGATCCGAGGGGTAGGGATACAGCGCGCGAGCCAGGAGGTTCTCGCTGACTTCCGGGCCGTAGGCGTCGGCGGTATCGATGAAATTGACCCCAAGATGCACCGCGCGCCGCAGCAGGCGCACGGCCGAGGAGATATCCGGCGGATTCCCCCACACGCCCGGTCCGGTAATGCGCATCGCTCCGAATCCGAGGCGGTTGACCGTCAGATCCCCTCCGAGTGTGATCTGTCCGGCTGCGGCGGCATCAATGGGTGAGTTCAAGCGGGTGCTCCCGTGGCGCCGTCGCGCCGTGCGCGGACACCCTTCGCCGGGGTCCCGCAGCGCATCGTGCGTGTTCAATCTCCCGGGCAATTGCACGCCGATTGGGTCTCGAGGTCAAGGTGCCGGACATGCACCGCGTGCAAGTGTGGCTTCTCACACTGGCGTCGTGCGCCTCTCGGGCGCAGTCTGCCGGTCGCGTACGCGGCTCAGCACCGCAGCGATGAACTACGAGTCTGCTCGTGACCGTCATAGGCACAGATAGCCCGGCGTCCGGCGGTCTGGCGATCGAAACATTCGCACTCAGTCGGCGTTTCGGAGCGCTGACGGCCGTGGACGGCGCGTCGCTTTCCGTCCGGTCGGCGGAGATCTTCGGCCTCATCGGCCCCAATGGCGCGGGCAAGAGCACGCTGATCAAGATGCTGACGACGATGTTGCCGCCCTCGGGAGGCCACGCAACCGTCGCCGGCTTCGATCTGCGCACGCAGGCCGGGCAGGTGCGCCGGCACATCGGTTATGTCCCGCAGCTGCTCTCGGCCGATGGCGAGCTCACTGGCTATGAGAATCTGTTGCTCTCGGCGCGGCTCTATCTGGTGCCGCGGGGCGAGCGCGAGGGGCGCATCCGCCAAGCGCTCGAGTTGATGGGCCTTACCGAGGTTCGCGACCGTCTGGTGCGGCAGTATTCCGGCGGCATGATCCGCCGGCTCGAGATCGCCCAGAGCACCCTGCACGCTCCATCGGTCATCTTTCTCGATGAGCCGACCGAGGGACTCGACCCGGTCGGCCGGCATGCGGTCTGGCTGCACATCCGCGATTTGCGTGCGCGCCTGGGCGCGGCGGTCATTGTGACCACTCATTACATGGATGAAGCCGATGCGCTATGCGATCGGATCGCCTTGATCGATCGCGGCCGGATTCTCGTCACCGATACGCCGACCGCGCTGAAGCGGCAAATCGGCGAGCGCGCCACGCTGGACGACGTGTTCGCACAGATGACGGGCCAGGCGCAGGAAGGCGGCAACTATCGCGACGTGCGCCGCACACGCCGTGCCGCGCGCGAGCACGCCTAGCCGGACTCAGCGCAATCGCCCATGGGCGGCTATCTGACACAACTCCTGGCGGTGGCCGATGCCGAGCTGCGTAAGCTTCGGCATGATCCGTGGGAACTCGCGAGCCGCGCCATTCAGCCGGTGCTGTGGCTGCTGCTGTTCGGCAACGTCATGGCCCGCGTGCGTGGTCTTGCGCCACAGTCCATACCGTATCTGGACTTCCTCGCGCCGGGCATTCTGGCCCAAAGCGCGCTGTTCGTCGCCATCTTCTACGGCATATCGGCGATCTGGGAGCGCGACCTCGGCGTGCTGCACCGCTATCTGGTCAGCCCCGCGCCGCGCAGCGCGCTGGTCAGCGGCAAGGCGCTCTCCTCGGGCGCTCGCGCCCTCTCGCAGGCGGTCGTCGTCTATTTCTGCGCCGCGGCGATGGGCGTACACCTGAGCCTGCGGCCCACCAACGTGGCGGCCGCAATCCTGCTCATCGCACTCGGCTCCGCGCTGTTCTCGACGTTCTCCCTGATCATGGCATGCATCGTACGCACCCGTGAGCGCTTCATGGGAATCGGCCAAGTGCTGACGATGCCGATATTCTTCGCGAGCAACGCCATCTACCCGGTCGCGCTCATGCCGACCTGGCTGCAGATCCTGGCGCGGCTCAATCCGCTGACCTACGAGGTCGACGGGCTGCGCGCCGTGATGCTCGCACGCGGCTCAAGCGTCTTCGGACTGACCCGCGATTTCACCGTGCTCGCGGTCGCGGGGATCGCGATGATCGCCGTCGCCACTCGGATGTATCCACGCATGACCGAATGACTCGCGGTCAGGGCGCGACCTCCAGCTCCTCGGCTCGTTCGCGCGAGTCAACCCCACTCGAACCGAGAGTCTTGACGAGATCCGCGCAGCGCTGAGCTGCCTCGCTGCTCTGTCCGGCGCGCAGTGCCAGCCACAGCATGACCAGACTGAACGCGGCGATGATCCACATACCGGTGAAGAAACCGAGTGTGCCCGTGCCGCCCATCACGCCTTTCGGGCCGAGATAGCTCACCAGCCACATGCCTCCCAGATAGGGAACCGTCCACCACGCCTGCTGCCAGCCGAGCTCGCGCAGCGGACGACGGCGCACCACGAAGTACCACAACAGGTACGCGACGATATACACGAACACTGCGCTGAACATCCACTGAGCGACGGCGTAACCGGTCCAGTAGATGATCCAGTTGGATGCGATGAACGCGATCGGCGCAAGTACGCGGGCCGCGCGCAGCCGAAAAGGCCGTGGCGCATCTGGCAGCGCCGTGCGTAGGCGCAGCAGGATGACCGGACCAATGCTGTAGGAGAGCACGGTGATCAGTGATACGGCCGAGACCAGCTTCTGCCAGGAAGGGAACGGGAAAAAGAACAGAACGCCGACGAAGTAGGTCACGACCAGCCCGACCCAGGGCACTCCCTGGCGGCTGAGCCGCGTGACGTGCTGCGGCGCGTTGCCCATCTCGCCGGCCGCCATGATGATGCGCGGGCTGGCGGTTATGTAGATGAAGGCGGTTCCGAGGGGCGAGATGATCGCATCGACGTAGAGCAGCACGGCCCACCAGACCGCACCGACCGTCACTGCGATTGCCGCCAGGGGTCCGAACATTCCGGTGAAGTGCAGATGGTTCCATCCGCCGGCCATATCCTGGGGCCCGAGCGCCGTGATGAACGCCACCTGCAGGCCGACGTAGATCAGCATCCCGATGAGAACCGAGCTGATCAACGCAATGGGCACGTAGCGGTTCGGATTGCGGGTCTCGCCGGCAAGCGCGATGGCCTGCTGGAAACCGAGGAAGCTGAACACGATCCCCGCTGTCGCGACCGCCGTGAACACCCCGCTCACCGGCGTACTGTGGACGTGGGCCACCATATTGTGCGGGTGGAACGAGTACGCCATCAGGATAGCGATGGTCGCGATCGGAATGACGAGTTTCCACCAGGTGGCGGCGCTGTTGATGGCGATCACCCAGCGGACAGCCAAGAAGTTCAGCGCCACCACCGCGGCGAGCAGCACGGCCGCGAGCGCCATGCCGAGATTGGTCATCAGGCCGGTGCCCGAGTGAATCAGTCCCGGCAGATAATTGTTCGTGTAGGTCAGTACCGCGGTCACTTCCACGGGCGGCACCGATACGAAGGCGAGGAACAGGATCCATGACCAGATCTTTCCGACTAGATCACCGTGGCTCACATGCGTCATGTGCACCAGCGCGCCGGAGTTCGGAAACATCGTCGAGAGCTCGGCGAATACGAATGCGAGGAACAGGATCGAGACCGCGCCGATCACCCATGACAGAACGCTGCGCGGCCCGGCCTGCACCGCAGCATGCAGCGCGCCGAACAGCCAGCCCGATCCGATGATGCTGCCGAGGCTGGCGTAAAGAAGGCCGATGACTCCCGCATCGCGCCTGAGTTTGGCTGGACCTGCCATGTAGTGCACCTCAAACTGGTCGGTTAGGTTGGATCAAGCCGCTCCCGGCAGAATAAGAGATACCATCGTCATTGTCCAAACTCCGGAGCGGCCCGCCATCCTTGGCGGTGATTGCGCAGGCAGCAGATGCCGCCCGCGCAATCACGCAAGAACGGATGCTTGCCAATCAGGTTGCCGGCGCCTTGCCTGCGGCGGCCCGTGCGGCCGCAGGCACCGCCTTGACGCCCAGATTGTAGGCCTCAAAGCTCCATACATCGGCGCGCTGCGCGATTTGCTTGTCGAGCGGCATGTAAATGTGGCTGGTTGCGCCCGTGGTGTGCAGCAGGATCGGGTTGGCGCATGCCTGCGCGCGCTGTATGGCGGCGGTGAACTTGAATTCGTGCATCGGCACGACGCGATCGTCATCCCAGGAAGTGGTGATGAAGGTCGGCGGATAGCAAGTGCCCGGCTTGATGTTCTGCAGCGGCGAGTAGGCATACAGCCACTTGAATGCCTTGGGATTGCTCGACACCCCGTACTCCGGCGCCCACAACGCGCCGCCGGAGAAGTCCTGGTAACGGAGCATGTCGAGCACGCCGTGGCCGATATAGGCTGCGCCGAAGAGCTTCGGCCGCTCGGTGATCGATGCGCCGGTCAGCAGCCCTCCGTTGGAGTAACCCTGAATCCCCAGGTGCTGCGAGGAGGTATACCCCTTGGCGATCAAGTACTTCGCCGCCCAGGCGAAGTCGTTGAACACGTTCTGCTTGTTGCCGAGCATCCCGGCCCGGTGCCACTTCTGGCCGTACACCCCGCCGCCGCGCAGGTTCGGCACCGCGTAGACGCCTCCGAGTTCGAGCCAGACCGGCAGGATCGGATCAAAATAAGGCGTGATTGTGATGTCGAAACCACCGTAGCCATAGAGAATGGCCGGATTGTGTCCGTCGAGCTTCACGTTGCGCGCCGCCACGATGAACATCGGCACCCGGGTGCCGTCCTTGGAGCGATAGAAGACTTGGCGCACCTGGTAAGGTGAGGCGTTGAAGCTCACATGCGGCTTGAAGACCGTCGTCGTCGTGCCCTGGCGGACGGTGTAGCGGTAGATCCGCTTCGGGTACAGGAACGAGGTGAATCCGTAGTAAACGACGTTCGAGTCCATGCAGATC
>JAKCEJ010000171.1 GCA_021838065.1 Pseudomonadota bacterium | reverse complement strand
GGCGCTCGAGGATGCGCTCGCGGCGACACCCAGCGCTGCTGCAACAGCCTCGGCTGGGTACAGCCAGGCGAGCACCCCGATCGGCACCGCCAGCAGAGCGAGCGGAATGACCGCGGCGAACAACTTTGCGCGCCGTGCCAGCGAAGGCAGCACCGGCGCGCTGCGCAGCAGATCCGGCGCATCCTCGCCGCAGATGGTGATCCACGCCAGGTTGGTGGCGACCTGACCGGCGATGACCGTCAGCATCGCCGCACCGATCGCCGTGCTCATGCCCACGGGCGCGCTGTGCCCGAAGCTGACCAGCACCGCCGGAATGAAGAACAGGACCGGCAGCAACACCCGGGACAGCAGCCATGGGTCGCGCGCAATCAGCCTCAGCTCCTTGCGGATCAACACCGAGCGCAATCGGGTGCGAAACGGCCGCGTGCGCCGGTTGCGGGCGCGCCGGGCGTGCGCGCCGGCCGCCGTCGAGGCGAGCGCCGAGAATCGCGCCCCGGCAACTTCGACCGCGCCGAGAAACAGCGCGCCAGACAGCGCGGCGAGGTCGAGCAATGGCCCCGGCGCACCGAGCGCTCCGCGCAGCGGCCAGGCGAGCGGGGAGCTTGGCGCGAACCAACCGCTGCGCAGTGCGTCCGAGATCCACTCGAGGAGGATCGCATGATGGCGCGGCAGGAACTGCGGGATCTGCCCCGCAAGGAAAATGAACGCGCCGGCGAAGGCGGCGAGCACGTGGCCGACGGTGCGGGTCCTGCGCGGGCCCAGCGTCGCGAACAGCACCAGCGCGAGCAGCAAGCCGGCCGCCGCGGCATCGAGCCCCAGGCACAGCAGCAGCGGATAGATCGCGAGCAGCGGCCACTGGCCGCGCACGACGACAGGCGCGAGCAGCGGGGTCACGATGACCAAGTACAGGGCGACGACGCCGAGGGCAATGCCGCAGCACCGCACGAGCAGCACGCGCCGCGCCGGCACCGGGCTCGAAAGAAGCAGATCCAGGTCACCGCGCTCATAAAACTCGTGCACGGTCATCGAGAGCGCCTGCGAGAGCATGAGACTGAAGAAGACCGCGAGCGCAAGGTCGAACACCAGAGCGGCCGTCGGGCTCGAGGTCAGATGCCGGTGAGCGAGCGCCGCGGCGAGCGGCGCGCCGCCGACGGCGAAAATCCCAACCAACAGGACGCAGATCACCGCCAGAGCACGCCAGTCGAGCTTGGCCGACCGCCGCATCACGAGGCGCAACTCGTGCCGCAGCAGCCACAGCGCCGATCCCGGCGTGTAACGGATCATGCGTGCCCCGCAGCGGTGAGCTGCAGGAACACCTCCTCGAGAGAGGATCCGGCGAGCCCGGACTGGCGCTGCAAATCCTCCAGCGTCCCTTCCGCGAGCACTCGCCCCTGATGGATGATGCCGATCCGCTCGGCGAGGCGCTCGGCAACTTCGAGGATGTGCGTCGTCAGAATGACGGTCGTGCCCTGTTTGACCCGCTCGAGCAGCAGGTCCTTCACCTGACGCGCCATCGCCGCATCGAGCCCGGACAGCGGCTCATCGAGGATCAAGAGCTTCGGGTCGTGGATCAGCGCCCCGGCAAGGGCCGCCTTCTGCTTCATGCCGCGCGAGAACTCCTCGCAGCGCTGGTCGCGCTGCTCCCACATCTCAAGCCACCGCAGCAGCTCCTCGGCACGCGCCGCGGCGCTCGCCCCTTCCACCGCCCACAGCCCGGCGACGAATTCCAGGTACTCGAGCGGCGTGAGCTTGTCGTAGAGCATCGGCTCATCCGGAAGCCAGGCGATCAGCCGCTTGGCACCGATCGGGTCGGCGAGCGCATCGACGCCGAACACCTCGATGCTGCCGGCATCCGGCATGAGCAGCCCCACGATCATGCGCAGCGTCGTGGTCTTGCCCGCCCCGTTGGGCCCGAGAAGGGCGTAGAGCTCGCCCGGCGGCAGCGTGAGGCTCAGCCGCTCGACCGCCGGGCGAGCGAACCGCTTGCACAGGTCCCGCACCGCGAGCGCCGCCCCCGTCATGCGCACCCCTTGTTTGCCATCATCCTGGAACCTAGCTTCGCGGCACGAGTGCGCGGCGTCGATCGAGCTGCCGAGGAAGGCGAGCTTTCCCATCACCGCCCATCCGTACGCCCCATGCCGCTCAGTCGCGCCGCAGCCGCTGCCGTTGCCGTGAGCAGGTCCAATGCATCTGCAGGTGCCTGCATCAATCCATCAGCGCAGCGGCCGCCACCCTGATCGGCTTGCCGGCACCGAGCGTCGATACACCGGCCGCATAGGCCGCCCGATTGTACGCAGCGACGTCGCCGGCCAGAAGCGCGTTGTACTCGGCGAGCTTCGCATCGAGCTCGCGGGTCAGCTCCTTCTCGATCGCCACCAGCGGCGCGGTCGGCGCCTGAACGCCGAGGCCCGCGAGCGTCGAGGCATTCATCTCCAGCGCATCGTGCAGGTCGGTGAGCTGATGCAGGTTGTCCTCCATGACTTTGTGCTGCACCTTGGGGTTGTAGACCGAGTCCTTGAGCTTGCCGAGCGCCGTGCCGAGCGCCGTGCCGCGGGTAAGAAGCGCCGCCGCGGCGCGCGCCCGCATCTGCAGGGAAGGATCGATGCCGTTCGCCTCCGACTCGACCGTGCGGCGGTAGGCTGCGAGCTGCGATTGCATGGCGCTGATGTGGTTCAGCATGCGGTTCAGCGCATCCACCTGCGCGCGCGCCTCTAGGGCGAGCCGTAGGGCGCGCCGCTGAGCGGCAAGGGCCGGCGGCTGATTCGGATCGGCGATGACACGGGCGGTCGCGGTCGCGGTCCGGCCGCCAGCGGTCACGCTGACCGTATACCGTCCCGGCAGCACCAAGGGCTCGGGCAGGAGCGCCCAGGAGGGCGGCTTGCCCAGCAGCGGGGGCATCTCGAAGTCCGTGCTGGTAGGCCGGTCATAACGCATGTTCCAGACGTAGCGGTTGAGGCCGAAGCGCGACGGGCCATAGCGGGTCGCAATCAACTCGCCCCGCGCATCGCGAATCTGGATCCGCACCGCAGTCTGATGCAGCGCTTTCACCTCCTTGCCGGCGCGCAATCGCTTCGGGAGGCTATAGTCGATGACCACGCCGTCGGGGGCGTTCGGCGTGACGAACGACGGTTCGGCGCCCTGACCCCGGCTCCAGCGCTGGTGATCGATGCCGGTGCCCGGCGCAAACAGCTTCAGCTGCGCAGGGACAGCGGCCGGATTGAGCTCGGCGACCGAGGCGAAATGATCGAGGACCCACAGCCCGCGGCCGTGACTCGCGAGAACCAGATCGCCGCGCACGAACTTCAGGTCGAACACCGGCATGGTCGGCAGGTTGCTCCTGAGCTGGCTCCAGCGCCGGCCGTCATTGCGCGAGATCCACACCCCGCGCATGGTCCCCGCCGCGAGAACGCTCGGAGCGTTCGGATCGGCTCGCACAACCATGACCGAGGCCCCATCCGGCAGCGCATTGCCGATCGAACGCCAGTGCCTGCCGTAATCCGTCGTCGCATAGGCATACGGCCGGTTGTCACCGAGCTCATGCGCGTCGAAGGCGGCGTACGCAGTCCCCGGATCGGAGGGTGACACGTCGATCTGATAGACACGCGCCCACGCCGGCGCATGTGGCGGCGTGACCCTGCTCCAGCTCTTGCCGCCATCGCGTGTCACGGACACCAGGCCGTCGTCCGTTCCGACCCAGATCACGCCCGGATCGCTCGGCGCGACCTGGAGCGAGAGGATGGTGTCGTAGGTCTCGGCACCGGACAGATCGTAATTGATCGGTCCGCCCGAGAGCTGTTGCTTCAATCTGTCATTGCGCGTGAGATCCGGGCTGATCGTCTGCCAGGTGAGCCCGCCGTCGGCGGATTTCAGCAGCACGTTGCCGCCGAGGTAGACAGTGTTCGCATCCTGCGGATCGACCGCGATCGGCGGCGTCCAGTTGAAGCGGATCTTCTGCGCATACGTCGGCAGATCGTTGATGTATCCGGGTCCGTGCAGATACGGCATGATGAAGAGTGACTGCTTCGTCTTGAGGTCGAACCTCATGATGGAGCCGTCCTCCGCGTCCGCGTAAATAATGTCCGGGTTCGACGGCGCGGGCATGACGTATTGGCCGTCGCCGCCCACCACGGTGAACCAGTCTTGGCCGGAGACGACTGCGTCGGCGAGCGAAGAGGACGGCCCGCACCAGCCGCTGTTGTCCTGAAGGCCCGTGCACAGGTTGTACGGCGAGCGGCTGTCGGCGGCAACCATGTAGCTCTCCTCGATCGGCATGCCGTCGAGGAAACGCCAGCTCTTGCCGCCGTCGAGCGACAGGTACGCCCCGCCGTCGTTGCCCTGAATCATCCGCTTCGGGTTGGTCGGATCGATCCACATCGCGTGATGATCGACGTGCACCGAGGAGTCGATCACCCGCACGGTCTTGCCGCCGTCGTCGGACTGCAGGAGCTGGAACCCGAGGAAATACACCCGGTCAGGATCGTCCGGCGCGACCTCGAGCGTCGTGAAGTAAAAGCCCCGCACGTTCAGCGCGTGATTGTCCGACACCTCGTGCCAATGCTCGCCGAGGTCGTCGGAGACAAACAGGGCCCCCTTGCCAATCGGCGCCTCGAGCAGCGCATAGACACGCTGCGGTTCGCTTGGCGCGAACGCGAGGCCGATGCGGCCGATGGGCGCGGGAGGCAGGCCCTCGCGCAGCCGCGTCCACCTCTCACCGCCGTCGGTCGAGCGCCAGATGCCCGAGCCGGGGCCGCCGTCGTGGAGCATCCAGGGCTGACGGTACGCCTGCCACGTTGCCGCGAGCAGCACCTGGCCGTTGCCGGGCTGCATCGCGACATCGATTGCGCCGGTGTAGTCGTTGACGTAAAGCGACTTGCGCCAGGTCTTGCCCCCATCGGTCGTGACGTAGATGCCTCGGTGCGGGCTCGGCCCCCACTCCTGCCCCAGGGCGGCGACGACCACGTGGTCCGGGTCGTGCGGATCGACGACAATGCGTCCGATCTGGCCGACATCGGCGAGGCCCATGCGGCGCCAGGTCCGGCCGGCATCGGTCGACAGATACACCCCCGCGCCGGGGATCACGTCATTGCGGATGTTCGCTTCCCCGGTCCCGACCCACACGAGGTTGGGATTAGAGGGCGCGAGCGCGATTGCGCCGATCGAGCTCGTCGCCTCGTGCTTGAAGATCGCGTGCCAGTGCAAGCCGCCATCGGTGCTCTTGAACACGCCGCCACCGGCCGAGCCGACGTAGTAAACCCGCGGGTTGCCGGGAATGCCCGCGACCGCGGTGACCCGACCGCCGGCAATGGCCGGGCCGAGGTTGCGGAATTTGATGTGGGCGAAGACGTCTTTCGACTTCTCAGCCGTCTTCTCGCCGGCCGGCTTGGCGGCGGCGATCGTGACCACACAGCCCACGGCGAGCATCACGGCCGCCGCCCGCTTCAACAAGGAATGCCTCGTCATCGTCGCCACCTCCCCGATGGACTCCCGAGCGCCGGCTGCTTGCGGCCGGCTGCCCGGGCACCCTGACGGTACCGATGCGAAGTTCGCGAAGCAACCGTTGCGCGGCGGTCCGTCCGATTGGTAACGCTTCATCGCGCATCCGTGGCGTCTCGTCGCGGTCCGGGTGGGGATCGTCTTGTAAAAGACTGCGGACGATACCCGCCGGGGTGCGATTGCCTCCATCGCAGTCTATGGACATCAATCAAATCAATAACATAGGGAATATAGCTCGACTGGCGATACCGTCCGAGCGCTCGGCCCGTGCGCTGTGCCCGGGAGCGTCGCACCGGCATGGCGCTCGCCCTGAGCACACGGTGTCTCTTCCCCCAGGACGCACCGGCTCTGGCAACGGTCCGGGGATTCAGCGTGCGCATGCTGCTCTGCGCCAGCCACGCACACGAGGCGGTTCGGTTGTGCGCGGCGTCGACGTCAGGCTCCGCGCCGCGCAGATTGATCGGATCGCCGAGGTGTTGGGCTGCGCGGCAGTGAGCCGATCCGGACCGAGGTTGGACACGCTATCTTGCGGGTAGTAATTTCTCGCACAGGACGTCGGCGCGGGAAAACGCTAATGAGGCATTGGTGGGACATTGCGACGCGGCCCACACAAGCGCATCGGTGCATCATGGCGCTCACGTGGTGTTTGTCGCTGATGGCCGGTGGCGCGGCGCTCGCGGCGCCGTCCACAGCGGGAGCCCCACCGCAGTGCCTGCCATCGCATGCCGCCGTCGTGCCGAAGATGCTGAGTTTCTCGCTACCGCCGAACGGCAACATGCCTGCGTTGTGGCACGGGAGACCGACACGCGCGATTGCCTTTACCAAGAGCGAACGCCCCAACCGTGCGCGGGTCGTGCGGATCGCGCTCGGCCCGGACAGTCCGGCGACGTTCGCAAGTCTCACCAACTGCATGGCGAGGGATTTCGCGGGGAAGAGGATCACGCTGCGCGGCGAGCTGCGTACTGTCGGCGTAAAGGGATTCGCGGGTCTGACGCTGATCGAGAGCGCGTCGGACGGTGTCTTGGCCGTCGAGAGCATGCGCGCGCAGGATCTCGCTGTCCCGCGCCCC
>JAKCEJ010000170.1 GCA_021838065.1 Pseudomonadota bacterium | reverse complement strand
GTCTTGCCGCCGCTCTCGCTCTGCTCTTCGGCGTGTGGCCGCGGCTGGCCGCGACGCTGGAGGCAGCCATGATGGGGGTGATCACGATCTGCTTCTGGGGACCTTGGTTGCAGACGGGCCGGACCGCCACGACGGCATTTCTGATTTCCAGTCTTATTGCAGCGAGCATCTGGATTGTCGCCGATACGTACCGCGGTGTGCGTTGGCTTGCCATCGGCCATCCGGCCTGGGACGGTGAGCCGGCACTGCGCCCGGAAGAAGGCGCGTAGCGAGGGCACGGCCGAAAGACTTGCCGGGCGTGCCGGGCTCAGTCGGATGCCACCTCGAAGTCCGCATCGACTTCGGCAGCCCAGGCAAGCAGCCCACCCTCCAGGTGTCCCGGTGCGGCAATCCCGCCACGCAGCGCGATCGCGCACGCGAGGAGGCTTCGGCGTCCGGAGCGACAGAGAAAGACAGGATCGCCATGGCCCGCGCACTCTGCGAGGCGGCTCTCCAGTTCTCGCAGCGGAATGTTGCGCGCACCCTGAAGATGCTCGGCGGCGAATTCCCGCGGCTCGCGCACGTCAATCAGGACTAATGGCGGTCCGGCCGATGCCAGCAGGTCACGCAAGCCGATCGCCGAAAGACGGCGCGCGGTGAGCGTGGCGGAGTCACACACCGGGCCGATGTCCCTGGGCGCTGTGATGTCAGGATGCTCGCCGCACACCAGGCAGTCATCGCGCCGGCTGATGGGCAGCTCCGTGAAGCGGAGCTCGAGGGCATCGTAGCTCAGGAGCCGGCCGACCAGCGGTGCGCCGATGCCTGCGGCGATCTTGATGGCCTCATTGGCTTGCAACGTACCCAAGACGCCGGGCAGCACTCCGAGTACGCCGGCTTCGGCGCAGCTGGCCACCGCGCCCTCCTCGATTTGCGGAAACAGACAGCGGTAACAGGGGCCCAGACCCGGAATGTACGTCATGGCCTGGCCCTCGAAGCGGTGGATCGCCGCCGTGACGAGCGGCCTGCCGAGCAGCACGCAGGCGTCATTGATCAGATAGCGTGTGCTCAGCCTGTCGCTGCCGTCGAGCACGATGTCGTAATCTTCGATGACTTCACAGACGTTGTCCGCGCGCAGCGTCAACGCATGGACCAGCACTTCGATGTCCGGATTCAGGGCGAGCAGGCGCTCGCGCGCCACCTCCACCTTCAGCTGCCCGAGGTCCTCGGTGCCGAACAGCACCTGGCGCTGCAGGTTCGAGAGCTCCACCCGGTCGAAATCAACGAGTCCCAGCGTCCCGATACCGGCAGCGGCCAGATACAGGGCGGCCGGACAGCCGAGTCCGCCCGTTCCCACCACGAGTACGCGGGTGTTCTTCAGCCGCTGCTGGCCCGCCGGGCCGATCTCAGGCAGGCTCAGATGCCGGCGATATCGCGCTCGCTCGTTCGCAGAGAGCGCCACGACTCACCCTCCGGTCAGCGCACAGATCACGTGCACCGCATCCCCGGCGCCGACCGGTGCGCAGAGCTCTTGCGCTTCGCGGGCATTGACGTAGAAGCGGATGTGCGGGCGGATGTGGCTCTGCTCATCGACGATGCGGAAGCGGATGCCCGTGAAGCGACCTTCCAGGCTCGCGAGCACTTCCTCCAGGGTAGCCCCGTCCGCTGGGACCCTGTGCGCGCCGGCGGTGTAGGAGCGCAGCGGACTGGGGATGTGGACCGTGCAGCTCATCGGGCAAAAATATCGTTGCCGCGCTCAAATTGCGTGCGTGACCGAGTAGATCTCCGGCAGATGACGCGCGATGCATCGCCAGCTCTCCCCGCTGTTGACACTGGCCCACACCTCACCGCCGGTCGTGCCGAAGTACAGGCCCAAATGCGGCAGACGATCGTCCGTGCACATCGCCTGGCGCAGCACGGTGAGCCAGGCCTGCGATTTGGGCAATCCGTCGTCGCACCGCCGCCACCGCTTGCCCCCATCGCGCGTGCGGTACACCGCCGGCTTGCCGCCGATCGAGGTCCGCGGCCACACCGTCTGCCCGTCCATCGGAATGACCCAGGCCGTGTCGGGATCGGTCGGATGGAGCACGATCGGAAAGCCGACGTCGCCGACGTTCTTCGGCATCGCCTGTCCAATCCGCTCCCAGCGTCGCGCGGGCCGATCGAGGCGATAGATGCCGCAGTGGTTCTGCTGGTAGAGCCGGTCGGGCGCGAGCGGATGCATGGCCACACAGTGCGGATCATGTCCGTATTGCGCGCTGGGATCGGGCAGAAAGTCGGCCGCGCAGCCTTCGTTGAGCGGCGTCCAACCGGCACCCCCGTCGGTTGACTCGAACACACCTCCGGCGGAGATCGCCAGATACAGGTGCTTCGGGTCCCGCGAGTCGATGCGCACGGAGTGCAGCAGCTCCCCGTCCGGCGTGCCGAATCCGACCCATTTCGAGCGCATCGGATGATCGTTGAAGCCGGCCACCGGCTGCCACCGTTCACCGCCGTCCTCGGAGCGGAACAGGCCTGCCGGCGAGCTGCCAGCATACCAACTGCCTCGCTCGCTGGCGTGACCCGGCGTCAGCCAGAAAACTTTCTGCACCGCGCGTGCGGCTTCGCCGTCCGCCGCCTTGCGGAATGCCGGAGGCTGGTCAGCCTCTTGCCAGGTCCGCCCCCGGTCAGACGAGCGGTACACGGTCGGACCGAGATGCCCGGTTTTGGCCGCCATCATCAGCACGCGCGGTTCCCGCGGGTCCTGCACGATGTGATGGATGATATGCCCCAGAAACTGCGGACCCGACAGCTTCCAACTTCGCCTGCGTTCGTCAGGGCGCAGCGTGAACGCGCCTTTGCGAGTTCCGATCCACAGCATCGCGGTCATGGCGCACAGCATTCCAGCGCCGGTGCACGCGGTCAACTCGTCCCTGAGCGAGGGCCAGCCCGCCGGTGCTGAGCGTGCTTGCCGGGCACGTGCCCGAACCCGACGCAGACCTGCGATCCGTTCGGTGCGATTGCACGGCCGGCGACCGGCGCCAGATGCGGCAACAGTAGAAGAGTCGCCGTTAAGTAGCTGATTAATATCTGAATAGTCTTCGGGGCGTCTTCACGGCAAGCCCTCAGGCGCCGGGCGCTCTCCTGGGCCGTCCTGCATTGGCGAGCCACCGGTGGCCGCCACCGCCGATTCAAGCCCGGCGCCGACGATCCCGTCGGCCGTTCTCGGGCGATCGCAGCACTGTGCCTCAGCGCCCGCCCCGGGGGTCGCCTTGCGCATCGCCGGATGAACGAGGCACGTGTTGATGCACTCATTTGCGCGGCGTGGACCCGCAGTGCCGATCCCTCGCCGCTCTTGGACTCTTCGATGCGCTGCGCATCTGCGGTGCGTTTCGCCCGCGAGGCATTCGTCTCTGCTCTTGATGCGCATCAAGGCGCGCTTGCGCGCGCCGGCCGTAGTGTCTGCTCAGGGCCGGAGCCGAGCATTGACCATGACGCAGTGGATCGAAGCGGCGCGAGTCGGCGACATCGCCGATCGCACCTGCAAGATGATTCCCCTCAACCCATCCAATGTCGCCGTCTTCAACCTGGACGGTGAGTATTTTGCTCTGGAGGACTTATGCACCCATCTGGGCAGCGACCTCTCCAGCGGCCGAGCGGTGTGTCCGTGGCACCTTGCCGAGTTCTCCATCCGAACCGGCGCCGCGGTTAAAGCGCCTGCGTACGAAGCCGTGCACACCTTCCCCGTCCGCGTACGCGACGGGGTCATCGAGGTCCGCGATGACCGCGAATGACCGGGACGAGACGCTTTCGGCGCTCGACAGGCTGCTCGTACGCGCGCTCGTGAAACTAGCCGAGGCAGGAGAGCAACAGCGCCACATCGCCTGCACGCTCGCCGCTCGCGCATGTTCCGTTCTGCGCGATGCCGAACCGCGCGAAGCGGAACGCTTCAACGGCGTATTGCACAGACTGACCCGTGTTCAATACAAACCACCTGAGGAGGAGTCCCCCATGTCACAAGCCAGAGTTCTCGACGTTCGCCCGCTCATTCCCATGGAACGTCACCGCCAGATCTTCGAGACCTATCGCGCGCTCAAGCCCGGTGAGAGCTTCGTGCTGGTCAACGACCACGACCCCAGGCCGCTTTACTATCAGTTCGACGCTGAGCACACGGGCGAGTTCTCCTGGAACTATCTGCAGCAGGGTCCGGCCACTTGGCAGGTCGAAATCGGCCGCCTCGCGGCGGCTCACTCCTGAATACCAAAGTGCGCCTTGGCGATGGACGTCATCCGTTGCGGTGACCAGGCGGGCTCCCAGACGAGGTTGATGTCCACATCGCTGATCCCCGGAAGGCTTCTGGCGCGCTCGTAGACGCCGGAAAGGATGTAGTCCTGAGCCGGACACCCCGGCGTCGTCATGGTCATGGTGATCTTGACGGCGCCGGCGTCCACAGCCAGCTCATAGACCAGACCGAGATCGACGATGTTGTAGCCGAGCTCGGGATCGATCACCTCGTGCAGGGCGGCGAGCACGTCCTGGCGATGCGGTGTCATTGCCGTAGCCATCGCGATCAGCCCGCGCACCGGATCAGCAGCCGGACGCCCTCACCCACCGTCTCGGTGCGGACCGCCGCGCCGCGAACCTGCAGCTCCGGGTAGAGAAAGACCGGTTCGCGCTCGTTGAGCGCCTCGAGCACCTGGCCCGGCGCAAGGTGCTCGAGCGCCTCGAGGATCCGCATCATCGGCTCGGGCGGCGAGAGGCCGCGGTTGTCGAGGAACGCGCTCGGCATGGGCCATTCATCGGTGCTAGGCCGCGGTACGGCCGCGGCCGCCGCAGCGCCGGGCCCTGCGGCCGCCGCGTGAGGCGAGAACAGCACCTCCCAGTCCCCTTCGCCGTGTCGAACGGCGCTGTGATCGAAGCCCTTGCGTCCGAGCACGGCGTAGAGCGGCAGCGGCTCGAATGTGGCGAGCAGGCGCAGCGGCTGGCCCGGCGCGAGGCCCCCCACGGCCTGCAGGATCTTCGGCAGAGGCTCCGCTCCGCTGCGCAGCATTTCGCGCACATCAAGTGTGAATGGCTCGGTCATGGTCAGCCTCTTGGGTTCGCGATGAAGGGAGGAGTCGCGGTTTCGCTCTGATGTGCACGCGCGTAGTGGCCCCGCCAGGCACGCCAGTACTCGGTGACGAGCCCGAGGGTCGCGAGCGCCACAAGCGCAATGCACGACCGAAACCCGAGCGCGCTGCCGGATAGGGCAAAGCCGCCGCCGAGCAGTATTGCGGCGAAATACAACACAAACCATGGACCGCCGCGCCGTTCCCGGACCAGATCCTGCACACGCGGCACGGAGGCGCGCCCCAGCCTGCTCCCGTAGCGGCCGAGCCAGGTGAGAAATGGAATGATCTTGTAGAGTTGAGTCAGCCCGAGGCCGCCGAGCCATCCGAACACGATCAGGAAAACGCTCACCGGCGCGCCGGCCTCGGGACGCCCCGTGCCGAGGCTGCTGATCGCGAGCGCCGCGCCGAGTGCGAGCAAGCCGAAGGCGCCCACCGCAGCTCGATTGTGCACCTCAATCACGCGACGCCGGCGCGTGCGGTAGATCCGGTGGATATCCCACAGGTAGATCGCCACGGCGATGGTGATCGCCCCATATCCTGTCGACTGCGCGATCCGCAGGAAACCGGCCGCGACCCACACCTGCGCCACACCGGCCGCGACGGCCAGAGCGAAACCCAGAGTGCCAAGAATGTGAACGCAATCGCCCGGGATGCCCCGGTCCTCCGGGGCAAGCATGAACATCGGCAGCAGCTTATAGCTGACGCCCATGGCTGTCAGCGTGAACCATCCGCCGAGGCCGGCGAGCGCGTGATCGCCTAATGCATTGAGCAGCGGAGCCAGGTACGGCGCAAGCGCCGGCACCGTGAACGCCAATGCGAACGACAGCCCGAGCATCACCGTCACGAACAGGAACACAAGTCCGGTGAGCACCATCCGCCCGGGCAACCTCAGGGGCCGTGCGCGTAGCAGAGGGACGCCCATGTTCCACGATGCGGCCAGCACTCCCAGAAGCACTGCGGTTGCGCCAGCCGGCAGCGCCATGGCCAGGACCGGCGAGACGGCGATGCCGAAGAAGCCGCAGATCATGCCGCCGAGCCCGGCCTCGATGCCGATCAGAGCCCAAAGCGCTAGGCGCTGGCTCGCCAGAGGGCGCGAGGTGATGACCGGCACGAACTGAAACAGCGCCCCCAGCATCAGGAGCAGCAGCCACCCGATGACCAACAAATGGACCGCGGCCAGCGTACCGGGTGCGGAAACCGCTCGCGCCGGCCAGGTCATGCCGACGAGGATAAGCCCCTGGGCCGCCAGAAAATTCACGAGCGCGCAGGCAAACAGGAGCAAGGTCCAGCGCGAGACCCGGTTGCTGAGCGTGGCCATTGACGAAGCGTCCACGCACCCGTGCGCATCCGCCTTGACGCCGGTCAAGGGTCAGTGCATATGGCGGCGCAGCCTGTCCACATCGCTCACCGTCACCTCGTCCCCGGCAACCTCGATCAGCCCCTCGTCGGTGAGACTGCGCAGTGTCCGCGAGAGCGTTTCCGGCGTGACTGCCACATGCGCCGCA
>JAKCEJ010000169.1 GCA_021838065.1 Pseudomonadota bacterium | reverse complement strand
CGTGATCGCGCACCGTCACCTCGATCGCCGCCTCACCGCTTTGGGGGGTCTCCCGCCGCGCCTCGACGCTCACCTCGGACCCCGCGGCCCCGTAGCGCACCGCGTTGCGGATGACATTCTCGAACGCGCTGCGCAGCAGCTCCGGGTCGGCGATCGTCTCAAGCCCCTGCCCGGCCCGCACCGCGATGCGGCAGCCGCGGGCATCGGCCTCGATGGCCACGTCCGCGACGATCTGCCCGAGCAGCGCGCCGATGTCGAGCGGCTCGCCCGCGAGCTCGGCGGCGGGACGCTCCAGGCGCGCCAGCTTCAGGATGCGCGCGATCAGCTGCTCGAGCCGGTCGGCCTCGCGGCCGATGCGATCGAGCTGGCGCGGCAGCTCCTCGTGGCGCTGCGCGAGCGAGAGGGCGAGCTGCAGGCGCGTCAGCGGCGAGCGCAGCTCGTGGGAGACATCGCGCAGCAGCTGCTGCTTGGTCTCGAGCAGCCCCTGCACGCGCGTGGTCATGGCATCGAAGTCCGCCGCGAGCCGCGCTAGATCGTCGTGCCGGCCCTTCATGCCCGGGCCCACGCGCACATCGAGGTTGCCCGCCGCGACGGTGCGCGCCGCCTGGCGCAGCCGGTCGATGGGACCGACCAGGTGGCGCGCCAGCAGCAGGCAGATGAGCGTGCTCACCACCAGCGCGAGAATGAGGGTGGTGCCGGCCACGCCCGGCAGCCCGAGTGCCCCGAAGAAGAGGAGCGGATGCTGATTCAGGACGGTCACCACCACCTGATACATGCGCCCGTCGGGCTGGGTGAGCACCAGCGCCCCGCCGATCGGCGGCGGGCGGCCCTGTGTGGGGCGCGCTCCGGGCGTGAGGAACGCCTCCAGCAGCGGCGGCAGCGGGCGGCCGAGCATGTCACGCTCATCGGGGCCGATGACAAAGGTGCGGTCGTAGAACGGGCCGCCCTTGAGCGTGCGCGCCCAGCGCTCGAGCGCCGGCGGGCCGCCGTGCTCGAAGGCGATGGCCGCCTGCTGGAAGAGCTTGCCGCGCTGCGCCCAGGGCAGCTGCCCGCGGAAGGCGATCGCCTCGTGCACCGCGGCGGTCACCGTGCCGACGAGGATCAGCGCGATGGCGAGCCAGAACGACCAGAAGATGCGCCAGAAGAGCGAATGCATCGGATCAGCGCTGCGTCAGGGCGTAGCCCGCCCCGCGCACCCCCTGGATGCTGATGTGCCCGGTGAGGCGCGTGAGCTTGCGCCTGAGGTTGCTGACATGGGTGTCGAGGCTGCGGTCGGTGGGCAGCAGCCGCCGGCCGAGCCCCTGGAGCATCAGCTCCTCGCGGCTGACGGTGCGCGTGTCGGCCTGCATCAGCAGCTCGAGCAGGCGCAGCTCCGCGCTGGTGAGATCGAGGTCCTGGCCCTCGACAAACGCGCGGTGGGCGCGCGCATCGAGCGTCAGCGGCCCGAACGTGAACACCCCGTCGGCGGGGGTATCGGCCATGCGGCGCAGGATGGCGCGCACGCGCGCCACGAGCTCGCGCGGGCTGAAGGGCTTGGCGAGATAGTCATCGGCGCCCATCTCCAGCCCCACCACCCGGTCGATCTCCTCCCCGCGCGCCGTGAGCATCAAGACCGGCACGCGGCTCGTGGCCCGCAGGCGCCGCAGCACCTCGAAGCCGCTCAGCCCCGGCAGCATCACATCGAGCACCACCAGGTCGATGCCGCCGCGCGCGAGCCGCTCGAGCGCCGCCTGGCCGCTCTCGGCGCTCTCGGCGCTGAAGCCCTCCGGCTCGAGGTACTCGCGCAGCATCGCGCAGAGCTCCGCATCGTCATCGACGAGCAGCAGCCTCGTGCGCGCCTCCATCGCAGGGCTCACGCCGGGTTCTCGAGCGTGAACACCTGGCGCTGGTCGTCGTAGGCGAAGACCTCCGCGTAGCGGCCCCAGCTGATCACCGCGCGCAGCGTCTGCTCGGCGGCCTCCTCGGCCATGTAGTCCTCGAGCTCATCGAAGAAGCGGCTCTTCGGCGCGCGGTGGCTGCTGCGCTCATCGAGCACGCGGCGGACGTGGGCCGCAAGCGGCACGTGCGCGAGCAGGTGGCGGGCGAAGAGGCTCTTGCGCTCATCGGTGTCGGAGCGGGCGAAGGCAAGCCCCGCCTCCGTCAGGCGGATGTCGCCGCCGCCGACTTCCGCAAAGTGCAGCATCTGCAGCGTCTCGGACACCGGGAAGAGATCATCGCCCTCCATGTGCAGCGCCTGGGCGATCGCCGGCAGGTCGGCCCGCCCGTTGTAGGGCGGCTCGCTCACCGCATCGATCAGGCCCGAGAGCAGGTTGGTCGAGACGTGCTCGAGCGGCGTACCGATGCCGACCATGGCGGGCCGCTCGGCGCGCGCCCCGTCGCGTCCCTGGCGCGGCCGGGCCGTCATCTCCACGTACACCCGGTCGACGAGCGCGAGGAACTGAGGATCGAGCGGCTCGCGCGGGTGCGGCAGGTCGATGCGGATCTCGCTCACCACCCGCCCCGGATGGGTCGAGAAGATGAGCAGCCGGTCGCACATCTGCACCGCCTCCTCGATGTTGTGCGTCACCAGCAGCACCGCGCCGATCGGCAGCTCCCCTCGCGCCCACAGGTCGAGGAAATCGTTGCGCAGCGTCTCGGCGGTGAGCACATCGAGCGCCGAGAACGGCTCGTCCATCAGCAGGATGTTCGGATGCACCACGAGCGCGCGGGCGAAGCCGACGCGCTGGCGCATGCCGCCGGAGAGCTCGCGCGGATAGGCCGACTCGTAGCCGTCGAGGCCGATCAGGTCGATCGCCGCGAGCGAGCGCTTGCGGATCTCGGCCTCGGGCAGGCGCATCGCCTCGAGGCCGAGCTGCACGTTGCCGAGCACGGTGAGCCAGGGAAACAGCGCAAAGCTCTGAAACACCATCGAGATGCCCGGCGCCGGTCCCTCGACGGGGGCGCCGAGGTAGCGCACCGCGCCGCGCGAGGGCGCATCGAGCCCGGCGATCAGGCGCAGCAGCGTCGATTTGCCGGAGCCGGAGCGCCCGAGCAGGCCGACGATCTCGCCGCGCTCGAGCTTCAAGTTCACGTCCTCGAGCACCACGAGCTCATCGCCGTCGGGCTTGAAGAAGCTGCGCCCGACCCCCTGCACCTGAAGCAGCGCGGCGGTCACGGCGGCGGGCGATGCGACATCGTTCATCGGCAGCTCAGTCCATGCGGAACTTGCGCTCGGCGCGCGCGTAGAGCGGGCGCCAGAAGAGGCGGTTGATGATCACCACGAACAGACTCATCACCACGATCCCCAGCACGGTTTGGGCGAAGTTGCCGGCGCGGGTCGCATTGGCGATGTACGCGCCGAGCCCGACGGCCGCCAGGTGCTTGTTGCCCCACTCGGCCACCTCCGAGACGATGCTCGCGTTCCACGAGCCGCCCGCGGCGGTGATCGCCCCGGTGACGTAGAACGGGAACACCGCCGGCAGCGCCACGCGCCGCCACCACAGCCAGCCGCTCACCCTGAGGTTGCTGCCCACCTGCTTCAGCTCCGTCGGCAGCGCCGAGGCGCCGGCGATCACGTTGAACAGTATGTACCACTGCGTGCCGAGGATCATCAGCGGCGAGAGCCAGATGTTCGGGTCGAGCTTGAAGTAGACGATCCCGGAGACCACCACCGGGAAGAGCAGGTTCACCGGAAAGGCGGCCAGGAACTGCGCCACCGGCTGCACCCGGTCTGCCAGCTTCGGGCGGATGCCGACATACACCCCGACCGGTACCCAGATGGCGCTCGCGAGCGCGATCAACACCACCACGCGCAGCAGCGTCAGCAGGCCGAGCGCGGCCACGTGCAGCACCTGGTGCGCCGGCACATGCGCGAACACATAGCGGCCGATGAGCCAGGCGAGCGCCACCACCCCCACCGCCACCGAGCCGTACCACAGCGCATCGCGCCAGCGACGCTGCGGGCGGGTCTGCCTCGCGCTAGCCGGCTCCGGCGCGCGGTTGAACCCGAGGCGCACCAGGCCGCCGAAGGCGCCGGCGGCCAGGCTGAGCAGGCGCGAGCGGCGCATCATGGTGAGCGCCCAGGAGCGGCTCGGGGTGGGCCCCACCTCCTGCTCGAGGCGGAACCAGTCGGCGCTCGCGATCAGGGGGCGGAAGATGACCTGATCGTAGATGAGGATCACCACGGTCATCGCGCCGATCGCCCAGCCGATCGCCCCGAGGTCACGCATGGCGATCGCGCGCGCGATGTACGAGCCGATCCCGGGCATCGTCACGGTGGTGTGCCCGACGCTGATGGCCTCGGCGGCCACCACGAAGAACCACCCGCCCGACATCGACATCATCATGTTCCAGATGAGCGCCGGCATCGCGAACGGCACCTCCAGGCGCCAGAAGCGCATCCACGGCCCGAGGTGAAAGGCGCGCGCCGCCTCGTCGAGCTCGCTCGGGATGCTGCGCAGGGAGTGGTAGAAGCTGAAGGCCATGTTCCACGCCTGGCTGGTGAACACCAGGAACACTGCGGCCATCTCCGCACCGGCGGCCCGCCCGGGGGTGAGCGAGAGGAAGAAGACGATGGTGAAGGAGAACCCGAGGATGGGCACCGACTGCAGGATGTCGAGCAGCGGCACCAGCACCGCGGCGGCGCGCTGGCTCTTGGCGGCGAGCGTGGCATAGGTGAACGTGAATACGAGCGAGGCGCCCATCGCCACCAGCATGCGCAGCGCGGTCTGCGCCGCGTAGGCCGGCAGCGCCCAGGGGCTGAGCGAGATGTGCTCGGCCGTCAGGTGCGCAAGCGGCCCGGTGAGCGTGTAGGCGGTGTGCGCCAGATAGGCGAGCAGGCCGAACACGAGCACGAAGGCGACGAGGTCCCACTGGCCGGGAACGAAACGGCGCTTCAGAACGGAGATGGGCAGCCGTTCGGTACTCATTCGGGCCAGTTTGCCCGAACCCCGTGACATTTGGCACCGCCGCCGCCGAGCTACGGTAACATCCGCACCATGTTCCCTTCAGGGTGCCTGTATGAAAACAGCCACACTGCTCGTCTGCGGCGCGGCCCTCGCGCTCGCGGCGCTCGCGCCGCCAGCCGCGCACGCCGCGCACGGCACGCTCAGCCAGGAGATGCGCCACCTCGGCCGGCGCATCGCGCACGATGCCAAGACCTTCGGCCGGCGCATCGCCGTCGCCTCGCGCCGCTTCGGCCGGCACGCCGCGCGCGACACGCGCCCGGCGCGCATGCGCGTCAAGCACGAGGCCAAGCGGGTCGGGCGCAAGGTCGCGGCCGACTCGCGCCGCTTCGGCCGGCGCATCGCGCACGACACGCGCCCGGCGCGCCGGCACATCAAGCATGACGCCAAGCGCGCCGGCCACGCGATCGCGCGCGGGGCGAAGCGCTTCGGCCACGCGGTGTCCACCGAGGCCAAGCGCACCAAGGCCGCGCTGCACAAGCATGGAGCGGGTTCGCGCCCATGAGCGGCGCGCCGAGCGAACGCTGCGACGTGCTGGTCGTCGGCGGGGGTCCTGCCGGCTCGAGCGCCGCGGCGATTCTCGCCGAGCGCGGCCACCGCGTGGTGCTCCTCGAGAAGGCGCGCCATCCGCGCTTTCATATCGGGGAGTCGCTGCTGCCGGCGAACCTGCCGCTCTTTGAGCGGCTCGGGGTCGCCGCCGAGGTCCGCGCCATCGGCCTGCCCAAGCGCGGCGCGGTGTTTCATGCCGAGGGGTCGGCGCGTGCCCAGCGCTTCGCGTTTGCCGACGGCTGGAACAAGGCGCTGCCGTTTGCGTATGAGGTGCGCCGCTCGGAGTTCGACGCCATCCTCATCGCGCGCGCCGCGGCGCTCGGCGCCGAGGTGATCGAGGAGTGCCGCGCGCGCGAGGTCGAGTTCACCGGCGAGGCAGCGGTGCGCGTGAGCGCCGAGCAGGCCGGCGCCGAGCGGCGCTTCGAGGCGCGCTATCTCATCGATGCCTCGGGCCGCGACACCTTCCTCGCCAGCCGCTTCGGCACCAAGCTGCGCAACCGCAAGCACGCCAGCTGCGCGATGTACGCGCACTTCGGCGGCGCCTGGCGCGATGCGGACTGCGAGCGCCGCGGGGACATCGCGGTGTTCTGGTTCGAGGACGGCTGGTGCTGGTCCATCCCGCTCCCCGACGGGACGAGCAGCGTCGGCGCGGTGGTGTGGCCGGACTACATGAAGCGCCGCGACCGCGCCGTGCGCGAGTACTTCCTGGAGACGATCGCGCGCTGCCCGCAGCTCGCCGAGCGACTGGCGGGGGCGGAGCTGCTCACCGAGGTGCAGGCCACCGGCAGCTACAGCTACCAATGCGAGCGGGTGCGCGGAGCGCGCTACCTGCTGATCGGGGATGCCTACTCGTTCATCGACCCGGTGTTCTCCTCCGGGGTGCTGTTCGCCATGGCCGGGGGAATCGCCGCGGGCGAGGCGCTCGATGCGGCCCTGCGCGAGCCGCGGCGCGCGCGCGCGGCGCTGCGTCGCTTCGAGCGCACCGTGCGCCGCGGGCCGCGCTGCTTCTCCTGGTTCATCTACCGCATGACCCGCCCGGCGATGCAGGCGCTGTTCATGGGCCCGAAGAACCCGCTGCGCATGCGCGAGGCGCTG
>JAKCEJ010000168.1 GCA_021838065.1 Pseudomonadota bacterium | reverse complement strand
GTCGTTGCTTCTACCGAATTATGAGTTTCTCTAGCGTCTATTTCGCCAAATAAGGCGAATATACTCTTGTAATCTAAAATGTGCAATTCGTCGTTTATGACGGTTTACGATTCTAATATAGTTATACTCGTCAACTATGACGATAACAGGAGCGCCGAATCGATCTATGACGCTCCGGCTTCCGCAGGACTGCACAGTCTGCGCGGGCCCTCGGGACATCCACTTGCGCGGCGACAGATTTGCCGCAGGCGCCAATTTGGCTAAAAAAAGAATAGCTAAAAAACAATATGAAGCGCGTCTCGGCAAGTCACGCAAAGAACAACTTCGGTGGACTCCTTGACGACATCGCGGCGCTGGGGCGCGTCGAGATCGTGAAGCACGGCCGACCCGTTGCCGTAGTTCTGTCCCTGCGCGCGCTGCAGGAGATTCGCAGAGCCGGGCGCGCCGAGAGCCAGCGCGGATCGTGCGGCGAGACGCACATGATTCCTCCAGGCAAAGCGTGCGCTGCGCGCATGGCTGGCACCCCGAGTGACTTCGACGAGGAGAAGGCGGACCGAGACGCCGCTTGATGTCGCGGATGTCCGGAAGATGCTGAGCATCTGCTCGACCACGGGACTGCTGGTTGGCGGCCAGGCGCTCGCCTTCTGGGCCGATCACTTGCAGGTCGCGCGTCCTGAGAATCTGACCTCGGGAGTGACAGCCGGTGCCAGATGGCGGGCCGATCGAGCGGCTATTCGACTGGGTGGCCGAGAGCCTGTGCATTGCTGCGGACCCGTTCATCCCGGGTGACGACCGTGATCAACTGTGGCGGCTCGCCGATTTCCGCCGCCCTGGCCAGTTGTGCCGTTTTCTCCTGCTCGAGGAGGGCGCAGAGCAGTGCGCTGGTCTCGATGCATCGGAATGAGACGATGCCCTCGCCACTGCGCCTGGCCGGCGTGCGGCGTCGCCGCGCGCAAGAGGGGTGCCGCGCTGTCGCGCAAGCCCTGATGGATCAATCGACTTTCGAGTGCCGTCTACGCCACGGTGCGTTGGGACAGTCCAGTGTGCTCATCGTGAGGGCAGAGCGCGATGGGCAATGGGCCGCGTCGGGAGAAGGAACGTCACCTATACTGACTGAGCTGTCATGAAGCCGCATCGCGGCCCACTACGCGACTTTCCGGACGTCGTGCTCACGCACCGGCAACCGTGATTAAGAGCCGTCCGCAATATCCTGCGGCGAAGGTAGGCGACGCCCTGGCCGGGGCAGCGTTTGTCGGCGAGGCAAATCGTGATCAAGTCGTGATGCGGCATTGAGACAAGCATGGTTGAGGACTTGAAGTGTGTTGGCAAAGCTTTGGGCTCGGCTTGGAATGCCTGACGTGGATGGATGCCTGCCACCTCGAAATCACCGCGGATGTTGACGCCGTCCGAGGTGGAATTGCTGCGGCAAGATCTGCGGGCGGCGCTTAAGATGCTCTGGGCCCGTTCCGGCGGTCGTAGCTGAGAGATTCTGGCTCACGGCTTCTCCCAGGGCGATCCAATCACTGAGATCACTCTTATGTGGACGTCAATGCCGCGGCGCACGTTGACCGTCGATACGTTGAGGTTTTCCGCAAAACGGGAATCGTATGCGCGACAGGTGCCCGGGTGGCTCTTCGGTCGCGCAGTCGTCGGGAGGTTCAGCGCCGCTGCGAACCAGCGACCTCGGCGGGCTATGAGTGGATGCTTGCGGAGCCCGCTTGAGTTCGCGGTTCGCGCGGCGCGTTGAATATCGCGGCGTCCAAGCACCGCTCCAGAGCGCTCAACAGCTCCCATCGACTGGTCGAGGTGAGGCGAATAGTGCTGCGCCCGCGCTTCACCATGTACCCATCCGGTGTCATCTCGAGGCAGAATTTTCTATTCCGTCTCGCAGAGTTCGGCTTGACTTGGTCGACCGCGTCGTTACGATAACTGACTTGTAAACGTTTACACCTAGGACTGATCCTTGTCTACCAGTATACGCGATGTCGCGGCGCTCGCTGGAGTCTCGATAGCGACTGTATCGCGGGTCATGAACGGCTCCTCGCTGGTGAAGAGCGAATCGCGGGAGGCGGTATTGCGGGCGGCGCAGCAGCTGAACTACGTCCCGCACGCGGCGGCGCGGGCGCTGATCACCGGCCGGTCACGCACGATCGCGGTGGTGTTGCCCGATATGCATGGTGAGTTCTTCTCCGAGTTGATCCGCGAGCTGGATCAGTGCGCTCACGCTCACGGGCAGAATTTGCTCGTGACGAGCTTGCACGGCGACCTCGCGGAGGTGAAGCAGGTTCTCGGGTTGATCCACGGGCAAGTCGACGGCGTAATCCTCATGGTCCCGTTCAATGACGCCCGGGCGCGTTTGGCCCCTCTGTTGATGACTGTTCCGACGGTTCTGCTGAATGCACCCGGCCCTATTAACGGCTGCCCGGCGGTGACGGTGGATAACGCGGGCGGCGCACGCCAGGTAGTGCGGCATTTTCTATCGATGGGATACCGCAACATGGTACACATCGCGGGCCCGTCGGGAAACTTCGATGCGAGCGAGCGCGCGCGCGGGTTTCGTGCGGCGGTGAAGGAAGCCGGATTGCCGGTCAATCGTGACATCCCAGGCGACTATTCGGAGCGGGCCGGCTACCTGGCCGGGCAGCTCATTGCAAGCCGCTCAAAGCGTCCCCGCGCCATATTCGCCGCAAACGACAACATGGCGGTGGGCTGCCTCGAGGCTCTAACAGAGGCCGGCGTGCGGGTGCCCGAGGATATTGCCGTCGCCGGGTTCGACGACATTCCGATAGTGCGATTCACGCAGCCGCCGTTGACTTCGGTGCACCCCCCGATCGCACAACAGGGCGTCGAGGCATTCGAATGGCTGGTGAAAGCCGTCAACCGCAAGCCCGGCGAACCGCCACCCTCCGGACCTCGCGAGCGACCATTGCCGACGACCCTGATCGTTCGCGGGTCGACCGATCGTCGCGCCCCAGCGCGGCCGAGCGCGCAGACGGATCGATGAGTACCGCCTTCGGCCGAGCAGGGGCGGTCGTCGCGCTCGGCGCGGCGATTCTTGCTTGCGCCGGCTGCGCGCACGCCCCGTGCGGGCTGAACGTCTGGGCGATCGGCTCGGAGGCGGATGCGCTCGAACGGATGGTGCCCGGCTTCGAAGCGAGTCACCCCGGGGTCTCGGTTTGCGTGCAGGAGCTCGCCTGGAGCTCCGCACAGGTGCGGCTGCTGTCGGCAGTCGCAGCTGGCGATCCGCCAGACGTGGCTCAGGTCGGAGACACGGATCTGGCGATGCTGGTCACGTTGCACGCGCTGAGGCCCGAGCGGCAAATCGCGAACGATTTCTTCCGCGGGGCGGTGCACGTCACGCGCTTTAGCGGAGTCTCCTACGGCGTACCCTGGTATGTCGACACGCGGCTGCTCTTTTACCGCCCCGATATTTTGCGGCGAGCAGGATTCGATCGGCCCGCCCGGACTTGGAGAGGGTGGCTGAGGCAGATGCGCGCGGTGAAGCGGATCCTCGGCCCTGGGCAGTACGCGCTGCTCGCTCCCACGAACGAGTATGAGTTTCTCGAGGTCCTAGCGTTGCAGCAACCTGAGCCGATGCTGCGTGACGGCGATCGCTACGGCAACTTCGCGAGTGCGTCGTTCCGGCGGGCGCTGACGTTCTACAAAAGCTTGTATGAGCAGCACCTGGCGCCTCGCATAGACGACCGTCAGCTCGTCAACCTGTGGTGGGAGATGGCGCGCGGGGACTTCGTGTTCTATGTGTCAGGTCCATGGAACATCGGAGAGTTCCGCCGCTTCCTCCCGCCTCGGGATGAGGACCTGTGGATGACTGCGCCCATGCCCGGTCCCGATGGGCCGGGCGTATCGATCATCGGTGGATCCGACTTCGTGGTCTTCCGGGTCTCGCGCCGCGCACAGCTGGCACACGAGTTCATACGCTACATGCTGGCCGATCAGCAACAGGTCCGGCTGTACGAGCTCACGGGCGATTTGCCGGCGCGGCGCGACGTCTGGCGGCTGCCGCCGCTCGCGAATGACGTCAAGCTGCGGGCGTTCCGCTTGCAGCTCGAACGGGTACGCCCGTTCGAGGCGATTCCCGAGTGGGACGAGATCATGGACGGAATGCGCCGCATGGCCGCACGCGTGGCCGCCGGCGATGCGTCAGTCCGAGCCGCGACGGCGGGCTTCGACCGCACCGTCGACGATTGGCTCGCGAAGCGTCGCGAACTGCTGGCGCGATCAGCGACCCCGACAGCAACGTCCCCGAGACAGAGCGACCGTCCGACGGAGGCGCGATGACGCGTAAGCATTCGTCGGGTGCGCTCTTCGTTCTGCCTGCTCTCGTGCTGCTCGCGGTCTTCGTCTTCATTCCGTTGATCGGCGTGTTCGGGCTGAGCCTGACCGACTTCGATGTGTATTCCGTTGCCAACCCGGCCAATCTGCATCTGATCGGCGCCGACAACTACTGGCACTTGCTTCGCGACCGGCAGGCGTGGCAGGCACTAGAGACCACGCTTGTGGTCGTGGTGGTGGGGGTGCCCGCGACGCTGCTGCTGTCGCTCATCTCGGCACTGATGATCGAATCGATCGCCGAGCGATGGCGTGGTTTGTTCCGCACCGCGCTGTTCGTCCCCGTAGTGTGCTCAACGGTCGCAATCGCGATCAGCTGGCGCTATCTGCTCAATACGCGTTTCGGTCTCGTCAATCACGTGCTCGGGCTGCTTGGCCTGAGGGCTCCCGACTGGCTCGGCAGCCCGCACTTGGCGATCCTCGCAATTACGATCGTGGTCGTGTGGAAAGGGTTCGGTTACGGCATGATCATCGTGTCCGCGGCGCGCAAGGAGATACCCGACGAGCTGTACGATGCCGCGCGCATCGAGGGCGCGGGAGTGCGCCACCGGCTGTTGCGCATTACGGTCCCGATGCTCGCCCCAACGCTAGGCTTACTGGCGCTGCTCGATGTCAGCGGCTACTGGCAGCTGTTTGCCGAACCCTACGTACTGACGCAGGGCGGACCTTTGGGAAGCACGACGAGTCTGCTGTTGCTGATGTATGAGCGCGGCTTCCGCTGGTGGCGGTGGGGGGCGGCGAGCGCAATCGCGATGGCGCTCACGGCAGTGATGTGGCTATTCGCGTGGGTGCAGCGGCATACTCGCGCTGGTTGGCGGGGAGACTGACGTGAGCCTGCAGAACCGCACGTTGCGCGCCGGCACCTATCTTGGTCTCGCCGTGCTTGCCGGCGCCACTCTCTTCCCTTTGCTCTGGGTGACCTCGATCGCGCTAATGCGTGCGCCGGAAGCCGCCGCCGGTACACCGTCGCTCTGGCCGCACCATCCGACGCTGGTCAATGTCATCAATATCATCAGCCGGCAGCACCTCGGCAGGTATTTCTTCAACTCCATGGTGGTCGCCGCCACTACTATGGCGCTCTCGATGCTGGTCGCTGGTTCGGCCGGCTATGCGTTGGCGCGCGTCGAGTTCCGTGGCCGGCGCCTGGTATCCTGGCTTGTGATGCTCGGCGTGCTGATTCCCAATCAGGCTTTGGTGCTGCCGCTGTTCGAGATGTTCCGAACGGTGCACCTCGTCAATCACTATGCGGCACTGGTGCTGCCAGCCGCTGCGAACCCCGTCGGAATCGTGCTCGTGCAGGCGTACATGCGCGGCATCCCGGCGGAAATCCTTGACGCAGCGCGCATCGATGGCGCGAGCGAGTGGCGCATCTACCGTTCGATCGTGATGCCGCTGATGGCGCCCATGCTCGCCGCGGTGGGCGTGCTGATCTTCGTGGTGAGCTGGAATGACTTCATGTGGCCGATGATCGCCATGCAGCAGGAGAGCATGCAGACGCTACCCGTGGCTCTGGCCGCGATTGATCGCGAGCACTACCAGGATATCGGGTTGATGGCCGCGGGCGCCACCATGACCATGCTGCCGATGGTGCTGGTGTTCCTGGCGTCACAACGCTATTACCTGCGCTCGGTGATCGCCGGAAGCCTCACGGACTGACCCGATGGCCGCCCTCGAGATCGAGCATGTCGAGAAAACGCAGCGCAGCGGCCAGGTCGTGTTGCGCGACGTGTCCTTTGCGGCGCGCGATGGCGAGTTGCTGGCGGTGGTCGGGCCGTCGGGATGCGGAAAATCCACGCTGCTGCGCCTCGTGGCCGGCCTCGATTCGGTCACTGCGGGCGTGATCCGCATTGGCGGACGCATTGTCAACGAGCTGCCGGCGCAGCAGCGCGATGTCGCGATGGTGTTCCAGAACCACGCGCTGTACCCGCACATGACGGTGTATGAGAACCTGGCGTTCGGACTGCGCGTGCGGGGCACGCCCCGCGCGCAGATCGACCCGCGCGTCAGGCAGGCCGCCGCGCAGCTCGGACTCGAGGCGATGCTCAAGCGCTATCCGCGCGAGCTTTCCGGCGGCCAACGACAGCGGACGGCCCTCGGTCGGGCCATGCTGCGTAATCCCGCGCTGTTTCTGCTCGATGAGCCGCTCTCAAGCCTCGATGTGCCGCTGCGTGCCGAGCTTCGCCGCGAGCTTTCCGCTCTGCACCGCTCCCTTGGGACAACTATGGTCTACGTCACCCATGATCAATCCGAGGCACTCTCGCTCGGTCAGCGGATGGTCGTGCTGGCCGGCGGCCGTGTGCAGCAGATTGACACGCCGATGAATGTCTACTACCGGCCCGCCAACCGCTTCGTCGCGGGATTCATCGGTTGGCCGCCGATGAATTTCCTCACCGCCGACTCGTTTGACGACGTCGCGCGCGTAC
>JAKCEJ010000167.1 GCA_021838065.1 Pseudomonadota bacterium | reverse complement strand
AGTAGGGCGGTTTGCGCAAACCGCCCTACTGCAGGTTGACGAACAGCCCCCCGTCGACCAGTACCGAGGCGCCCGTGACATAACGCGCCAGATCCGATGCCAGGAACACCACGCAGCCGGCGACATCCCGCGGCTCACCCAGCCGCCCGAGGGGGATGCGCTTCTCCATGTAGGCGCGCTTGGCCGGATCGGCGAGATCCTCCCTGTTGATATCCGTCGCGATGGTGCCGGGCATGACGGAATTGCAGCGGATCCCATAGGGCCCGAGCGCGATCGCGCACGACTGCATCAGCGAGTGCACACCGGCCTTGGTCGGCGTGTAATGCGCCTGCATCCCGCCGCCGACCAACGCGCTGATCGAGCTGATCGCAATCAGCACCCCGCCCGTGCCTTGCAGCCTCATCTGCCGCGCCGCCGTCTGAGTCATGTAGTACGCGCCGTGCAGGTTCACAGCCATGGTCCGCTCGAACACCTCGATCGGCGTATCGAGAAATGCGTGAAACGGGCAGATGCCTGCGTTGCTCACGAACACGTCCACGCCCCCGAGCGCCGCGGCCGCGGCCGAGACGAACCGCTCGGCGGATTCCGGGCACGCCACATCGCCTTCCACTTCGACAGCGCGCCGCCCCAGGCGGGCGATCTCGGCGAGGGTCTCCTCCATCCCCTCGCGGTCCTTGAACCAGTTCAAGGCCACAGCGGCGCCGTGGCGCGCGCACTCGATGGCCGTGGCGCGGCCGATGCCGCGCGAGGCACCGGTGATCAGGACGTTCTTGCCTTCGAGCAGCATGACGCTTACCTCAATGCACGGAATGCCCGGCGGTCGGCCGGGCGAGGATCTTCAGCGCGTATGGCATGCCGCTCGCCGTGAGCGGCAACCGCACCGCCAGGCCATCGGCAGTCTGTTGCCAGCGGATCGGCCGCGGATCGCCGAGGAGCCGCACCTGCGTGATGGGCCCGGGCAGATAGGGCGTCGCGCGGTACAGCGTCTCGATCAGCGCCTTGCCGTCGCGCGGGCGGACCATGCCGAGCGCATACACCACGCCGTGCTTGTGCGTGAAGCGGAAGTCCTGCGCGGTGTAGCGCTGGCCGTTGTCCCGGCCCTTGGGCGAGTGCGTCGGCCCCTCCCCGTAGAGCACCCAGGGCCGCGTGCCGTAGATCGCCTGGCCGTTCACCCTCAGCCATGCTCCCATCGCGAGCAGAATGCGGCGCACCTTGCCCGGAATAGTCCCGTTGGCGCGCGGCCCGATGTTCAGCAGCATGTCGCCGTTCTTGCTGACGATGTCGATCAGGTCGGTGAGCAGGGAGCGGGCGCTGCGATACTTGTCGTGGCGCACGTACCCCCAGGAGTCCAGGCTCACCGACGTGTCGCTTTCCCACGGCCGCAGCCGCAGCGTATCGAGCTTGCCGCGCTCGATGTCGAGCACGGCGGTCCCGGGCGGGAACGCCTGCAGCTTGTACGTCAGAACGACTCCCTGGTGGCGTGCCGCGGCGACGTCGTAGTAATACGCGGTCATGCGCTTCAGATACGGCGCGAACGCCGGCTGATTGATCCACCAGTCAAAGTAAAGGAAATCCGGGTGATACTCGTCGACGAGCTCGGTGCTGCGCGCCAGCCAGTCCTGAAGGAACGCCTTCGAGGGCGGCAGCCAGTCCTGCAGCTGATTCGGGTCGGGCTCGCCGCGCGAGTGGTCTCCGGGCAGATGCATCGGCTCGGCGGGGCCGTAGAGGCCCGCATAGCGGGGATTGTTGACGTCCGCATCGTACTTCGTGCCCGGGTGATACCACCACCAGTGCTCGGCCCGGTGCGAGGAGACCCCGAAGCGCATGCCCTCGGCATGCACCGCTTTCTCCAGCTCCCCGACCAGGTCCTGCTTCGGACCCATGCGCACCGCGTCCCACAGCGTGAACTTCGACTTGTACTCGGCGAATCCGTCGCAATGCTCCGCCACCGGCACCACATAGCGGGCCCCCGCCCGCCTGAACAGTGCGGCCCAGGCCTTGGGATTGAACTTCGCCATGGTGAAATCGGCGATGAAATTCCGGTAGCCGGACTTCGACTGCGGGCCGTAGACCGCGCGCTGGTAATCGTAGGCGAGCGAGCCCTTGACGTACATGTCGCGCGAGTACCACTCGTTCTGGAACGCCGGCACCGAGAACACGCCCCAGTGGATGAAGATGCCGAACTTGGCGTTGCGGAACCAGCGGGGCACGTGATAGCCCTCGAGGGAATGCCAGCTGGCTTTGAACGGCCCACGACGGATCCTCGCCGCCACCTCGTGCATCTGCTGATGCAAGACTTGCTCATAGTCCTTCGGCTCATCCCAGAGCGGCGGGAAGGTATGCACGCTGCGCACCTGCGCGGCCGGCGGGCTCGCTGCCGCCCGGGGCGGCAGCGAGCCCAGGATCAAGCCGAACGCGGCGAGCAGGGAATACTTCAGCGCCCGGGGCGCGGTGTCCGGCGCGCGGCCGGGATCGGAACGGAGGCTGTAGGACATGTCGAACTCGTTCGCTCGATGGACGAAGTGTGGATACGGTGGAATGACTCAACCCCGATAGGCGCGTGCGAGGACCGCGACGCCCTGGGCGCGTAGCGTCAGCGTCCGGACGGCGCGGCCCAGGTGCAGCACGTCGTGCATTTCGAAGGGCAGGCGCACCGTGCGGGCGGTCTCGCCATGGTTGATGATGATCACCACCTCGCGCCCTGCGCCGACCCGCCGCATCAGCTCGACACCGCTCGGCAGTACGCCGAACGATGAGCGTACACGCGCTTGCGCAAGGAGTCGCTCGACGAATGCGTGCATCAGATGCCGATCGAGAATGGTGCCCAGGTAAATGATGGCGCCGTGCCCGTAGCGGCGCTCGACCGCCGCCGGCTCGCCAGTGAGCCAGGCGTTGCCCGCTCCGTAGCGCAGCAGCACGCGCGTCGCGCCCGAGCGCGGGGTCAGCGTCTCCGCCCAGATTCGCCCGGTGCCGCGGCCGGCGGCGCCGTGCACCGCGACGGGCGCATCGAGTGCGTAATACTGCTGTACTCGAGCGCCGAGCAGCGGCACCAGCGGTCCCGGCTGGCGCTCGACGTTGAGGCGGCTGTACTGATCCTTCATGCCGCTGCGCGGGCCGAGCACCAGTATGCCTCCGCCGAGCACGTACGCGCGCAGATGGCGCGCCAGCGAGCGGCAGATCACGTTCAGGCTCGGCGCGAAGACGACCCGGTACTGCCCGAGCGGCGCACCTGCCGAGACGATGTCCACCGAATGCGTCAGGTTCTCGAGCGGACGGTAATAATCGAGCAGCACGCGCTGCTGGTGGTAGCGGCGGGTCTGGCGCTGGAAGTCAATTGCCCAGCGGCTGTCGTACGAGACGAGCAGCGCCGCCTGGGACCGCGGGCTCGTGCCGGCGATGACGGCGGATGCGCGCTTGAACTCGCCACCGAGGCGCCGCACTTCGGCGTATAGCGGCTCGGGCCTGCCGTCCGGCCCGACCAGCGTGCCGTGGTACTGCTCCTGGCCGCCGAGCGCGCTGCGCCACTGCCAGTAGAGCACCGCATCGGCGCCGTGTCCGATCGACTCCCAGGTCATCGCGCGTACCCCGCCCTTGACCAGCGAGTTGTTGACGGGCGCCCAATCGACGAAGCCGGGCTGGGCCTCCATGACCCAGTAATCCTGCCGCTTCCAGCCGCGCACGAAATCGCTCATTGCGCCGTTGCGGTAGAAATCGAGCTGGCCTTCCCCGACGTAATCGTCCCAGGCCGCGATGTCGAGCGGACGGGTGATCACATAGTGATCCCAGTTGTCGCTCCAGCCGAGACCCCCGATGTTGGTGGTGACGAACTGCCGCGGCGCGATGTGCGCGCGCAACGCCTGCAGCTGATTGCGTTGGAACCCGAGCCAGGTGGCGGTGACGAACTGCCGGTGCGCGAGCATCAGCCCGGGGTTGCCGGGCAGCGCATTCAGCGGGATCTGGCTCCAGGCGGTGTAGGTCTGGCTCCAGTACGCAGTCGTCCAGTCCCGATTGAGCGCCGCGAGCGTGCCGAAACGGTGCTTGAGCCACAGCTGGAACTGCCGCCGCGTGCCGGCGTCGTATGACTCGTTGGTGTACTCATTGTCGATCTGCCAGCCGATGACGTCCGGGTTGTGGCCGAAGCGCTTCGCGAGGCGGGTGACGATGTCGCGGCAGAATTTCCGATAGAGCGGACTCGCATACGAGAACTGCCGGCGGTTGCCGTGCTGGGCCGTCCGCCCATCAGCGTGCACGCGCAGCACCTGCGGATAGCGGCTCGTCAGCCACGCCGGCGGCGCATCGGTCGGTGTGCCGATGACAACGTAGATGTGGTGGCGGGCCGCCTCGGTGATCGCACGCGCGAGCCAGCCGAAGTGATAGGCGCCTTGGCGCGGCTCGAGCCTGCTCCAGGCGAACTCCCCGACGCGCACCACGTTGATGCCCGCGGCCTGCATCAGGGCGAGGTCCTTCGGCCAGCGGGACTCGGGCCACTGTTCCGGGTACCAGGCCGCGCCGAGCCACAGCCGGCCGAGCGCGGTGCGCACGGCCGGGGACGGCGTGCGCGGATGCGCGGGGGCAGCGCATGCCGCGCGGCCGCCGGCCGTGAAGGCGAGTGCGGCGCAGGCAGCCGCGCAGGCTGCGCGCGATTGAACCAAGCGCCTCATGTGACCGGCGCCAGCAGGACGCTGACTTCATGGGGCGCGAGCTCTATCGTCCGGCGGGCCGGGCCGCCGGTGAGCAGCGGTGAGGCCGGCGCCGGCAGGCGCACAGAGCGGGGCTTGCGCCCATGGTTGATGAGGATCCACACACGCTTGCCGTCACCGAGCCGCTCGCACACCTCGACGTTGCGCGCCACCCCCGGTATGAGAGGATGAACGTTCGCCGCTCGCGCGAGATCATCGAGCACGGTGCTCAGCAGTGCGGGATCGAGCCATGCGCCGATATAGGTGATGGATCCCTTGCCTACTCGGCGCGTGATGATGGCGGGCTTGCCGTTCAGCCAGCCGTTGCTCTGGCCGTAACGCATCAGCACGCGGGTGTCGGGCGCCTGCGGAACCAGCGTCTCGGCCCAGACGGAGGCATGTCCCGAGCCAAGCCGCCCCGCGAGCGGCACAGGCTTCAGCAGCGAGTAGTATTCCCCGACGCGACCGCCGAGAAGCGGCACCAGCGGACCGGGTTGCCGCTCGGTCCACAGCGCATCGTAGGGATCCTTCATGCCGCTGCGCGGACCCAGGACCAGGTGACCGCCTGCGCGCACGTAAGCGGCCAGATGGCGCGCCTCGGCGCGCGAGAGCACATTGAGCGCGGGCGCGACCACCAGCCGGTAGTGCCCGAGCGGCGCGCGCGGCGAGATCACGTCCACCGATTGCGCAAACCGCTCGAGCGGCTTGTAGAAAGCCGTGAATTCGCGCACGACACCGAAGCGGACGGTCTGGCGCTGAAAGTCGATGGCCCAGCGGCTGGCGTAGGACTGCAGCATCGCCACGCGGCTGCGCGGCGCCGTG
The DNA here is from genome assembly GCA_021838065.1 of Pseudomonadota bacterium. Taxonomy (GTDB): domain Bacteria; phylum Pseudomonadota; class Gammaproteobacteria; order Steroidobacterales; family Steroidobacteraceae; genus 13-2-20CM-66-19. The sequence continues at coordinate 1,289 of JAKCEJ010000167.1, read as the reverse complement.
CCCGCCAGCGCCGGGCCGGCGAGCGCGAATTGGGCGCCGATAGCCTGCACCACCCGGTACGCCGGCACCGGCTCGCCGTCCGGCCCGACGAGCGTCCCGTGGTACTGCTCCTGGCCATTGAGCGCGCTGCGCCACTGCCAGTAGAGCACCGCGTTGGCGCCGTGCCCGACGTCCTGCCAGGCGAGCTCGGGCATCCGGTACGGCGGCAGCGCCGCGTTGACCGGGGCCCAGTCGACGAACGCCGGCTGCGTCTCCATCACCCAGAAGTCCCGGCGCTTGTAGCCGCGCACCAGATCATCCTGGACGGCGTTCTCGAGCCAGTGAAAGTGGCCGTCCGGCACGTAATCGTCCCACGCGGCGAGAGTCAGCTCGCGGCTGATCGCGTACTGATCGAATTGATCGCCCCAGTGGGTCGTGTTGGTGGTGATGAACTGGCGCGGCGCGGCGTGGCGGCGGATCGCCCGGACCTGGTTCTCCACGTAACTGGCCCAGGTCGCGCTCACGAAGCGCTTGAACTCGAGCAGCAGGCCGGGGTTCTCGCCCTGGGCGCGCATCGGCACCTGGCTGAAGTGATTGTACGTCTGGCTCCAGTATGCGGTCGTCCAATGCCGGTTGAGCGCGGCGATGGTGTGATACTTGCGCCGCAGCCAGGCATGGAACTGGTGGCGGGTCTGGGCATCGAACGAAGGCGGACCCATCTCATTGTCGATCTGCCAGCCGATCACGTCGGGGTTGTGCCCGAAGTGCTGCGCCAGGCGGGCGGCGATGTCGCGGCAGAACTTGCGGTACCGCGGGCTCGAGAAGGAGAACTGCTGGCGGTTGCCGTGCTGCGCCCGGCGGCCGTCGGCATGCACGCGCAGGGTCTGCGGATAACGGCTTGTCAGCCAGGCCGGCGGGGCGGCGGTGGGTGTGCCGATGACCACGAAGATGTGGTGGCGCGCCGCCTGCGCGATGGCGCGCTCGAGCCAGCCGAAGTGATACTCGCCCTGGCGCGGCTCGAAGGTGCTCCAGGCGAACTCCCCGACTCGCACGACGTGGATGTGGGCCGCCTGCATCAGGGCGAGGTCCTTCGGCCAGCGCGACTCGGGCCACTGCTCCGGGTACCAGGCGGTTCCGAGCAGCAGCGCGGGCGGCGCGGCCCGGGCCGCCTGCGCCGGCCGGCCCGAGACCAGGCTGCCGCCGAGCAGCATGAGACCGAGTAGCACGGCGGATGCGCGCCCGCGCGCTGGCGAGTGGCCCTCAGAGTTCAGCAACATGGGCATCTCCGGGTGCGAGTCGAAATCCGGAGC
>JAKCEJ010000166.1 GCA_021838065.1 Pseudomonadota bacterium | reverse complement strand
GGTCACGGCCCGGCCCGAGCTGCGGCGGGCGCGCATCCGGCACGGTATACTCGCCGCGCTTTGAGGTCACTCAGGATCGGGGCATGGGGTTTGGATTCGTGTTTCCGGGGCAAGGTTCCCAGTCGGTGGGGATGCTGGCGGACCTGGCCGGCGGGGAGGGCGCCGGCGAGCTGCGGGACACCTTCGCCGAGGCCTCCCAGGCGCTCGGCTATGACCTGTGGGCGCTGGTCTCGGGGGGGCCGGCGCAGCGACTGAATGCCACCGAGTGCACCCAGCCGGCGATGCTCGCTGCCGGGCTCGCCCTGTGGCGGCTGTGGCGCGCGCGCGGTGGCCCCGAGCCCGAGGTCGTCAGCGGGCACAGCCTAGGGGAGTTCACGGCGCTCGTGGCCGCCGGTGCGCTCGAGTTCGCCGAGGCGATCGCGCTGGTGCGCGCGCGCGGGCAGTTCATGCAGGAAGCCGTGCCGCTCGGCAGCGGCGCGATGGCGGCCATTCTCGGTCTGGAGGATGCGGCGGTCATCGAAGCCTGCCGCGAGGCGGCCGCGGGCCAGGTGGTCGAGGCGGTCAACTTCAACGCGCCGGGCCAGGTGGTCATCGCCGGCGAGCGCATGGCGGTGGAGCGCGCCATCGAGGCCGCCAAGGCGCGCGGGGCCAAGCGCGCGGTGGTCCTGCCGGTGAGTGTTCCCTCGCACAGCAGCCTGATGCGCCCGGCGGCCGAGCGGCTCGCGCAGAAGCTCGCCGCGGTGCGCTGGCAGAAGCCGCGGATCGCCTTCGTCAGCGCCGTCGATGCCGCCGAGCATCGCGATCCGGCCGAGCTGCCCGCACTGCTGGTGCGCCAGCTCGCCAGTCCCGTGCGTTGGACGGACACCGTGCGGGCGCTGGCCGCGCGGGGACTTGCGCAGATCATCGAATGCGGCCCGGGCAAGGTGCTGACGGCGCTGAACCGGCGCATCGAGCGCCGGGACGACCTGCAATGCCTCGCGCTCGAGGACGGCGCCTCGCTCACGGCGGCGCTCGCGGCCGTCGGCCGCTCATGACAGCCATCCGACCGGGGACAGTCTCGATGCTCGAGAACGATGTTGCGCTCATCACCGGTGCCTCGCGGGGCATCGGCCGGGAAATCGCCCTGACGCTCGGCCGTGCGGGCGCGCGGGTCATCGGTACGGCCACCACCGCCGAGGGCGCCGAGCGCATCGGGGCGGCGCTCGCCGAGGCCGGCTGCAGCGGACGGGGCGCGGTGCTCGATGTGGCCGACCCCGCCTCGATCGAGGGGCTGTTCGCGGCGCTCGAGGCCGCCGGGGAGATGCCGACCGTCCTCATCAACAATGCGGCCGTGACGCGCGATGCGCTGCTGGTGCGCATGAAGCCCGAGGACTGGGATCAGGTGATCGCCACCAATCTCACCTCGGTGTACCGGCTGAGCAAGGCCTGTCTGCGCCGCATGATGAAGGAGCGGCGCGGGCGGATCGTGAATCTCACCTCGGTGGTGGGGCTGACCGGCAACGCGGGGCAGACCAATTACGCGGCGGCCAAGGCCGGCCTCATCGGCTTCACCAAATCGCTCGCCAAGGAGGTCGCTTCCCGCGGCATCACGGTCAACGCCGTCGCCCCGGGGTTCATCGACACCGACATGACCCGCTCGCTCGGGCCGGAGCAGCGCACGGCGCTGCTGGCGCAGATTCCGGCCGCGCGGCTCGGGGATGCGGCGGAGGTGGCCGCCGCGGTGCTCTTTCTGGTCTCGCCGCAGGCCGGCTACATCACCGGCGAGACGCTGCACGTCAATGGCGGGATGTACATGCCCTGAGGCCCACCGCAGGCGTCCGCCGCAATTTGGCTTGATAAATCAATCACTCAGAGACTCAAACGGCGAGTGGCGGCCGGTGGGGTGTTCCCCTAAAATACCGCGCCCCCGATGCGCCTCACGGCGGGGAGGGGATTTGCGAGTCCATTCACCCAGACATAAGGACCCATTTCTAATGAGCACAGTTGAGCAGCAGGTCAAAGCCATTGTGGCCGAGCAACTGGGGGTCAAGCAGGAGCAAGTGACCAACGACGCCTCCTTCGTCGATGACCTCGGTGCCGATTCGCTCGACACCGTCGAGCTGGTCATGGCGCTCGAGGAAGAGTTCGAGATCGAGATTCCCGACGAGGACGCCGAGAAGATCACCACGGTCCAGCAGGCGATCGATTACATCAACGAGCGGCGCACGAAGGCGTGAGCCGGCCGCGGCCGGCCGCATCCCGTCGGCGCGGCGGGACGGCCGGGCGATTGAACGCTTCAATTTGAGCCAAGACGGGTAGAGTGTGAGCAAACGTCGAGTCGTGGTGACGGGACTGGGCATCATCTCGCCCGTGGGCAGCACGGTCGAGAAGGCATGGAAGACCATCCTCGCGGGTAAGAGCGGCATCGGGCCGGTGCAGCGCTTCGACGTGTCGGCCTTCCCGGTGCGCTTCGCTGGCGAGGTGCGCGATCTGGATCTGGAGCATTACTTCGACGCCAAGGAACTGCGGCGCATGGACGATTTCATGCACTACGGCGTCGCCGCGGGTGCGCAGGCGGTCGCGGACTCGGGGATCGACTTCAGCAAGCTCGACGCCACGCGCTGCGGGGCGGTGTGCGGGGCGGGTATCGGTGGCCTCGGCACGATCGAGCGGGAGTTCGCCGAGTACGTCAAGACCAGCAACCCGCGCAAGATCTCCCCGTTCTTCGTCCCGGCAAGCATCATCAACATGATCTCCGGGCATTTGTCGATCCGCTTCGGCCTGAAGGGGCCGAACCTGGGAGTGGTCACCGCGTGCACCACTTCCACGCATGCGATCGGGCTTGCCATGCGCACCATCCAGTACGGCGATGCGGATGTGTTGATCGCCGGCGGCGGAGAGATGGCCACCACGGTGTGCGGACTGGCGAGCTTCGCGCAGGCCAAGGCGCTCTCCCGGCGCAACGAGGACCCGCAGCGGGCAAGTCGTCCGTGGGATCGGGACCGCGATGGGTTCGTGCTGGGTGACGGCGGCGGCGCGGTGATCCTCGAGGAGCTCGAGCACGCGCGCGCGCGCGGCGCGCGCATCTACGCCGAGATCGTCGGCTTCGGCATGAGCGGGGATGCATACCACATCACGCTGCCGCCCGAAGACGGCGAAGGCGCCCGGCTCGCAATGGTCAACGCGCTGAAGGATGCGGCGCTCAACCCGGGCGATATCCAGTACATCAACGCGCATGCCACCTCGACGGTGGCGGGCGACAAGGCCGAGACCGTCGCGATCAAACGCGCCTTCGGCGAGCATGCCTACCGCCTCGCGGTGAGTTCCACCAAGTCGATGACCGGGCATCTGCTCGGGGCAGCCGGTGTCGTCGAGGCGATCTTCTGCATCCTGGCGATCCGCGATCAGGTGGCCCCGCCGACCATCAACTATGAGAATCCCGACCCCGAGTGCGACCTGGACTTTGTGCCGAACACCGCCCGCGCGATGCCCATCGAGATCGCGCTGTCGAATTCCTTCGGCTTCGGCGGCACCAACGGTTCGGTCATCTTCAAGCGCTTTGCCGGCTGAGGCGCACGGCGCGCCGCCGGCGCGCTGATGTGTCATGATCGGGCCAACCGCCGCCCGCGCGGCGCTCCTGGTTTTGGGCGCTTGGACACGGCCCGGCGGCACGGGAGAGCTGATGTCCGTTGAGCTGATTCGCGAGCTTTCGCCGCGTGCTGCGGCCCTGTGCGGCGGGGCGCACGGCGATGGGTAAATCCGCGCCGCCGCAGCGCCGGCTGCGCATCCTTGTGGCGCTGCTCATGCTGCTGGTGCTCATCGCCGGCGGCGCCTTTGCGCTGCTGTCGTACAACTACGAGGCGCCGGGCCCGGCGGCGCGCACTGAGCGGGTGCAGGTCAAAGCCGGCGACACGCTGCATGCGCTGTTCAATCGCCTGAGCGCCCTCGGCGCGCTGCCCCATCCGCGCGCGGTGGAGCTGTACCTGCGCCTCACCGGGGTCGCGCCGCGCATGGAGATCGGCGTCTACGACATTCCGGCGCACTCGAGCCCTGCGCAGATTGTGCGCATGTTCCAGGAGGGGCGGGTGGTCCTCGATAAGCTCACGGTCGTCGAAGGGATGACCTTCGGGCAGTTTCTCGCCGAGCTTGATGCCGATCGGGACATCGTGCCGAGCCTGCGCGGCAAGAGTGATGCGGCCATCATGGCCGCGCTCGGCCACCCGGCAGAGCAGCCCGAGGGTCGGTTTTTCCCCGACACCTACCGCTTCTCTCCCGGCACCACCGATCTGACCATCCTGCGCATGGCCTACGACGAGATGAGCGCGCAGCTCACCCAGGTGTGGCACGAGCGCCGCCCGGGCCTGCCGCTCGCGAACCCCTACCAGGCGCTGATTCTCGCCTCGATGATCGAAAAGGAAACGGGTGTCGCCGACGAGCGCGCGCGCATCAGCGGGGTATTCGTCAACCGCCTGCGACGCGACATGCCCCTGCAGTCCGACCCGACCGTCATCTACGCCCTCGGCGATCGCTACCACGGGCAGCTGTACGCGCGCGAGCTGGCCGTGAAATCCCCCTACAACACCTACCTGCATACGGGCCTTCCGCCGACGCCGATCTGCCTGCCGGGGCTCGCCTCGCTGCGTGCGGCGGTGCGGCCGGACGAGACGCGCGACCTGTACTTCGTCGCCACCGGCAAGGGCGGCCATCACTTCTCGCGCACGCTCGCCGAGCACGACGTGCAGCTGCGCAAGTACATCCGTCAGCTGCGCAAGGACCGTCTCGCCGAGCGCTCGCGCGCGGCGGGCCCGACGCCGTGAGCCGCGGCGCATTCATCACCCTGGAGGGGATCGAGGGGGCGGGAAAGTCCACCGTAGCGCTGTGGCTCGGCGAGTGGCTGCGCTCGCGGGGACTCACCGTGCGCCAGACCCGTGAGCCCGGCGGCACGGAGCTTGCCGAGCGGGTGCGGCGGATCGTGCTCGAGCGCGGCAGCGAGTGTGTTTCGGCCGAAGCCGAGACCCTGCTGATGTTCGCCGCGCGCGCCATTCATCTGGACAATCTGGTGCGCCCGGCGCTCGCCGCAGGCGAGTGGGTGCTGAGCGACCGCTTCACAGACGCCACACGCGCTTATCAGGGCGGGGGCCGCGGCGTCGATGCGGCGTGGATCGATGCGCTGGCCGCCCGCGTGCACGGTGACCTGACGCCGACGTGCACGCTGTTGCTCGACTTGCCGGTTCGGCTCGGGCTGTCGCGCGCGCGCGCGAGGCCGGGTGAGGAGGACCGCTTCGAGGCTGAGACCGAAGCGTTCTTCGAGCGAGTCCGCGCCGAATATCTGGCGCTCGCGCGGCGCGAGCCGCAGCGCATTCGCCTCATCGATGCCTGCGCGCCCGTGGCGGCGGTTCGGGAGCAGGTCGCCGCCGCGCTGCAACCCTGGCTCACCTCCCCGGGGGCGCTCTCGTGACCCCGTCGTGGCTTGAGCCGCCGATGCAGCGCCTGCGCAGCGCATTGGCGGCCGGCCGCATGCCGCATGCGCTGCTCATTCACGAAGCGCCGGGGGCGGGCGGGGAATGGCTCGCCTACTGGAGCGCGCAGCTCGTGCTGTGCGCGCAGCCGGCGCAGGCGCCTTGTGGGCAGTGTCCGGCCTGTCGGCGCGTGAGCCAACGGCAACATCCGGACCTGATGCCCGTGACCCCTGCGGCCGAGTCGGCGCAGATCCGCATCGAGCAGGTGCGCGAGCTCGCGGCGGATCTGGCGCTCACCGCCCACCAGGGCGGGTACAAGGTGGGAGTCATCTCTCCGGCCGACGGCATGAATCGCTTTGCCGCCAATGCGCTGCTGAAGACGCTGGAGGAGCCACCGCCGGGGACCCTGCTCGTACTGGTGGCGAGCGTTCCCTCGCGCCTGCCGGCCACCATTCTCAGCCGCTGCCAGCGGCTGCGCGTGCCGGCCCCGCCGCGGGCGGCGGCTGTGGCATGGCTCGAGGCGACACGCGGGCCGGCCGAGTGGGCCCGGGTGCTCGCGGTGCTGGGCGATGCACCGCTGCTGGCCGCGGCGGCCGACCCGACCGCGCTGCTGGCAACGGCGGCGGAGATGAGCGGCGACCTCGAGGCGCTCGCCGGCGGGGGCGGGGATGCGGTGGCGAGCGCCGAGCGCTGGACTCGGGCCGATCTGCCGCTGCGCCTGGCCTGTTTTGAGAATTGGCTCACGGAACGGATCCGTGCCGGGCTCGTCCCCGGGCATGCGGCGCCGGAAGTGCGCGCCAGCACGCACTCGAGCACCCGCGGGCCGACTATAAAAGAGACGTTCGATCTGCTGGACGCGGTGCGGGAAGTGCGGTCATCATTGGACGCGCCGCTCAATCGCAGCGTGGCGCTCGAGGCGCTGCTGCGGCGCCTCTCGCCGCGCCGCGCCGCCTGAGGATGATCGGGGCACGCGCGGGCTAGAGAGCGAAGTTGAGGATGAGAACGTGAGAGCCGGTGGCAACAAGCCGAGTCTGCTGACGCTGACCATCAAGGACAAGAGCGCCCTGTATCTTGCCTACATGCCGTTCGTGAAGAACGGCGGGCTGTTCATTCCGACCAACAGCAACTACCGCCTCGGGGACGAGGTGTTCATGCTGCTCAATCTGATGGGCGAGGACGAGAAGCTGCCGGTGGCCGGGCGTGTCATTTGGGTGACGCCGAAGGGCGCTCAGGGCAAGCGCACCGCCGGCATCGGCGTGCAGTTCAGCGAGCAGGATCACGGCCAGACGCAGAAGAAGATCGAGACCTATCTGGCCGGCGCGCTCTCCGGCGACAAAGCCACGCACACCATGTAGTGCCGTCGG
>JAKCEJ010000165.1 GCA_021838065.1 Pseudomonadota bacterium | reverse complement strand
CACCATGGCCGCCTCGTTCCAGATCGTCGAGGAGGGCTTCGATCATCAGCTCGAGATGCCGCAGGTGCCGCCGCCCGAGTCGCTGCCCGACTCGAGCCGCCCGCCGCCGCAGCTGCTCGAGCGCCTTCCGGAGGCCGTGCGGCGCTTTCTCGAGCGGCCGCGGCCCTTCGAGTTCCGCCTGGTTCAGCCGATGGAGTTCCTGCTGGCAGGCCGCGCGGCGCCAACGCGTCAGGTGTGGTTCCGGGCGGTCGACCGGCTGCCGGATGACGAGAGCCTGCACCGCCGGCTGCTCGCGTACCTGTCGGACTATTTTTTGCTCGACACGGCGACGCTGCCGCACGGCAAGACCTCGTTCAGCGACGCGCTGGTCATGGCGAGCATCGATCACGCCATGTGGTTTCATCGGCCGCTGCGCGTCGATGACTGGCTGCTGTATGCGGTCGAGAGCCCGAGCGCCTCGGGCGCGCGCGGGTTCGCGCGCGCCGGGGTGTACGCGCGCGACGGCAGGCTGGTCGCGAGCACGGCGCAGGAAGGGCTCGTGCGGCTGCGCAGGCCCCCGCGGACCTAGCTCCGCTGCGCGAGACGGTTCGGCGTCAGGTCAGGCCGTCCGCCGCTGCGCGTGTGCCTTGGAGAGCACCGGCAGGCTGGCGGCGCGCGTGGTGAGCGCTCCGACGAGCAGCAGAGCGGCGAACGTCACAGCGTTGAGCACCAGGACCTGGGTCAGGATGCCTGAAGTGAACGCGCCCGCGGCTGCGCCGACGATCCGGCTGACGACCCAAAGCACACTCTCGTAGACGGCGAACGCGGTCGCGAACGTGGCCAAGATGCCCGCGGTACGCGGGACACGGCGGGCTACCGAGCCCGCTGCCCACGTGGCCGCGAGCAGCGCCGCGCCGACGAGCGCGGCCCAGCCGAACGCCACCGGCCCGACCGGGAAGCCGAGCAGCGTGAAGCCGATCAGTTCGCTGGCGAGCCACAGCAGCCCCATGGAGAGCAGCGCCTGCCCGCGGCGCTGACGCAGGGCGCAGATCGCGGCGAACGCGACCAGCGGCACCGCGCAGGTCAGTCCCGCGCTGAACAGCGCCGTCGCGAGCACGAACGCCGCCAGCCACGTCGCGCGGACACCCCAGGATGCGGATGATCGATGCATATTGGACCTCATCTTTTCATTGTACCGCGTCGGCGGCGCTCTGGCAGCCCATCGGACGGCGCAGACGCGCAGCGGCTTGAATCACGGCCCGAGCGGCCGCCAGGTCAGTTCCGCGAACAGCCCGAAGGGCATCGAATTATAGCTGTAGGCCGTCTCGTACCGTTTGTCGAGCAGGTTCTCGGCCCGCACGCTCCAGCGCCAGGTGGAGCGGATCGGTCCGCCCGCGGTCAGCGTCACGGTCGTATAGCTGCCGAGCGTCACGGGCAGCGTCGCAAAGGTCGGCGTGTACGTGACATCCGGCCGCGGACCGGTGTAATGAACGGCCAGAGCGGTCGATACGCGCCCGAAGTCGTACTGGAGACTGATGTTGGCGATGCTGCGCGCGAGGCGCTGCAGGGTCGGATGCCCGGGGCTGCTGAGGGCGAGGGGCTGCTGCAGGGTCAGGTTCGCCCCGTAACTCCATCGCCGCCAGGCGCCGTGGGCGCTGAGCTCGAGCCCACGGGTGCGGGTCCGGGTGATGTTCTGAAACTCCATCAGCCCGCCGGGTGTCGTGCCATAGCCCCACAGGTCGCTGCCGGTGGTCTGGAAGAGCGTGACGCGCACCTCGTTCAAAGCCTTCGACCACTGCAGCGCCGCCTCGACCGTGTGCGCCGACTCGGGCTTCAGGCGCGGATTGGCGGCCCAGTAGGGGCTGTTGTAGTAGAGGTAGCCGAGCGGGGGCGCGTTGAACGCGCTGGCGTAGCTGGCGATCGCCTTCAATCCGTGGCCCAGGGCGCGCCCGTAGCCGGCGAAGAAGGTGTTCTCGTTGCCGGTGTAGCCGTCGATCTGGTCGTGGCGCACGTTGAGCTGCAGCTCGTTGCCGCCGAGCGAGCCGTCGAGGCCGGCGAACACCGCGGTAAGGCCGCGCGAGGTGCTCGGGATGCCGCCCTGTCCGGTGCTCGTAACCGATTGGTGCTGATGAGTGGCGCCGCCGGTCAGCGTCCAGCTCCTCGACAGCCGGACCACGTTGCGCCACAGCACGTCCAGGTTGGTTGAGCGGTACGTTTCGGCGTAGCTGCCGAGGTTGATGTTTTCGGTGCGCTGGCGCGAGAGGCTCAGGTGCGAGGTCCAGATCGAGCCGAGGCGATTGTCGCTGAACAGCTGCAGCAGCGACTGTCGGGTGCGTCCGCCGGAAGTGTCGTTGTCGTAGGTATAGCGTCCGTCGCTCAGGAATGCGCGCGCCCCGAGCTGTTCGTGAGCGGCGAGGTCCTGCACGACCGATCCATTGACCGTCAGGTTGTGGTAGCCGTCGGACCTGTTGGAGGTGACGAAAGTGCTTTGCGCCGGATTGATCGAGGGGATGCCGGCGGTCGTGTAGCGGCTGACGCCAATCTGCAGGCGGGTGTGATCGATCTGCCCACTGGCATTGGCCGAGACCGTCGCCGTGTTGCGGCTGCCCGCGCTCAGCGAGACATCGGCCCGTGTCTTGCGGCCGCCCTCGCGCGTGGTGATCAGGATCGCCCCGCCGATGGCCCCCGAGCCGTAGATCGCCGACACGTTGCCGTGAATGACCTCGATGCGCTGGATCTGGTCGGTGGTGAGATTCTCCAGGTAATTGCTGCCGCCGGAGGCGTCCTCGGGCGTGATCGGCACGCCGTTGACGAGGACCAGCACCCCCGCGTCGATGCCGCCGAAGCCCTCGAGGTAAGTCGTGGCCGGCTGTCCGGGACCCCCGTTGGAGGTGATCTGCACGCCGGCGACCCGTTGCAGGAGCGTCGTCAGGTTCTTCACGCCGCTCATCTCGATCTGCTCGCGGGTAATCACGCTCACGCTGGGCAGCGCCTGGGCCAGGGTCTGGGGGAACGTGGCCGCCGATATGACAACGGTCGGCACTGTGCCCGGCGCTGCCGCGGTGGCGGCCGGTGCGGCGGCAGCGGCTAGGCACAACAGCATCGCCGGGGCGCCTCGGGCGGCGCCGGCCGGCGTGCGGCTCTTAGGCGTGCGCGTGAGGCGGGAAAGTGCAGAGGAGGGAGGCGGAATCGGTATCAATCGCATCGCGGTGCTCCGTAGCGGTGCCCCGTCGGGGGCGTGGCAACGACAGCCGATGCGCATGGCAACATCGAACGCACAGTCCGCGCGCCGAGCTTTCGCTCCGCACGCCTCTTGCGTCGCTCTGCGTGGAACCTCGATCCCACGGTCCGCGCACCGGCTCCAGTGTCACCGCTGCGAATGACCGCTCCGTGTGGTGCTCCCCGCCCACCGGTTGGGTGACCGCGCTGGCAGGTCTCCTGGCTCGCGGGTCGTGATCGTGCGTCCGGCCTTCCCAGTATTCCCAGTGGCCATGTTGGACGCGGACTCGCCGCTTACAGTTACGGGGGTAGCCACGGCATCGACTTGTCTGAAGTCTCACCGCGTTCCCTCTTGCCTCCCCGGCCATAGCCGGGGAACCAGCACGTGGCCGGTAGTCTCCTCAATTCGATCGCAGGCGTCAAGCCGCGCGGCGCGCGCTCCTCAGGAACGCGAGGCAAGCCGGCGGCGGCGGGCCATCCAGGACTCATCGGCGAGGTTCATCGCCGAGACCGTGGTCAACACCAGCATCACGATGGTGGTGGTCCTGGAGAGCGGATCGTGCAGCACGAACCACGCGGCCCCCACGTTGAATATCAGCAGCAGCGCCGCATTCACGCGGATCGAGCCCACAGTGCCCCGCTGATCGCGCGTGTCGGGGAAGAAGATGCCGAAGTCCCCGCGGTGCCGGTGCAGCAACAGGCGCAGCGTCAGGGAGAGCGCACCGAGGGCGAGCAGCAGCGGCAGCACGGTGTCCGCCAGCGCCGCCGCTCCGATGCGCAGCGCGACACACCAGAACGGCAGCGGCCAGCTCGCGAGCGCCGCGGTTGCGAGCAGCCGGACCGCGAGGCTCGGGCGACGGGCGGGCGGGACGGGCCGGCTCACCGCGGCCCCCGAAGTACTTTGCCCGGGTTCAGGATGCCGTTGGGATCGAGGGCGTGCTTCACCGCATGCATCAGTTCCAGCTCCACCGCCGGCGCGTAGCGCTCGAGTTCGGCGACCTTGAGCCGACCGATGCCGTGCTCGGCGCTGATGCTGCCGTCGAACTCGCGCACCAGGTCATGGATCGCGCGCTTGACGCTCTCCCCGCGCGCGAGAAACGCGGCGCGGTCGGTTGCGCTCGCCTGGTTGATGTTGAAGTGGAGGTTGCCATCGCCCACGTGGCCGTAGGAGACCAGCCGGCCGTCGGGCACGTGATCGCGCACCCATTGACCGGCGCGCTCGATGAACGCCGGGATCGCCGACACCGGGACGGAGATGTCATGCTTGAGGCTCGCGCCGTCGCGCCGCTGCGCTTCGGGGATAGTCTCGCGCAGTTTCCACAGGGCCGATCGTTCGCGTTCATTGCGCACCACAACGGCATCCTCCACGAGGCCCTCCTCGAGCGCCGGCTCGAGGCATTCGGTCAGCATCGCATCACACGGGTCCGCCGCGCGTGCCGAGGTCAGCTCGCACAACACATACCACGCATGGGCAGCGTCGAGCGGGTCGCGCACGCCCGGGATGTGCCGTGTGGTCAGCTCCACCGCGATGCGCGGAATGAGCTCGAAGGAGCTCACCCGCTCGCCGCTCGCCTCGCGCAGCCGGGCGAGCAGCTCGACGGCCGCGCCCGGATCGCGCACCGCCGCGAACGCAGTCGCCGTCGCGCGGATGCGCGCAAAGAGCTTGAGGCTGGCGGCGGTGATGATGCCGAGGGTGCCCTCGGCGCCGAGAAACAGCGATTTGATGTCGTAGCCGGTGTTGTCCTTGCGCAGTCGGGTGAGCGAGGACAGCAACCGGCCGTCGGCGAGCGCCACCTCGAGCCCCAGCACCAGATCGCGCATCATGCCGTAGCGCAACACGTGCACCCCGCCGGCATTGGTCGAGAGGTTGCCGCCGATCTGACAGCTGCCCTCGGAGCCGAGGCTGAGCGGGAAGAAGCGCTGCGCGGCCTGCGCCGCACGCTGTACGTCGGCGAGCACGCAGCCGGCTTCGGCGATCAGCGAGTCGTTGAGTGCATCGACCGTGCGGATGCGGTTCAGCCGCGCGAGGCTGATCACGAGCTGAGCGCCGCTGTCATCCGGAGTCGCGCCGCCGCAATAGCCGGTGTTGCCGCCCTGAGGCACGACGCCGATGCGGTGCGCGTTGCACACGGCGAGGAGCTCGGCGACCTGCCCGGCCGTCTCGGGCTGTGCGACGGCGAATGCGCGACCGTGGTAAAGCTCACGGTGGTCGGTCAGAAAGGGCGCCAGGTCCGAATCGGCCGTGAGCAGGCGGCCCGGCCCGACGACGCCGGCGAGGCGCTCGAGCAGCGGCGGTGCGGGGGCGCTCATCGGCGCGCCCGCGGGCGGTGAAAGACGTCCATCGGCAACGGACTATGCCTCACGGAGCCCAGCGCGCAAAACACCCCGCGGCTCAGTGCAGCACCCCGCTGAGCGCGCGGCCGAGCAGAAAGGTCACGAGCCCGGTCGCGCCGCCGATCAGCACCATGCGCAGCGCGCCGCGCAGCGCGTGCCGGCCGGTGAACAGGCTGATCGCCAGTCCCACGACGAACAGCGTCGCGGCGGTCAGGGCGGCGGCGGCGAGGACGGCTGCGCCGCCGGAGCCACCCGCCAGGAAGGGCACCAGCGGCACCGCGGCGCCAAAGGCAAAGGCAAGAAACGAGGCCCAGGCTGCGCCCCAGGGCGAGCCCAGCAGCTCCGGACTCAGCCCGAGCTCCTCGCGGGCGAGCACATCCAGGGCGTGCTCGGGCTGGGAGAGCAGCGAGTGGCTGACCTCCCGCGCCTGCGGCAGGGGCATGCCACGGGCGGCGTAGATCAGCGCCAGCTCCTCGGCTTCCTCTTCAGGGTACTCGGCGATTTCAGCGCGCTCGAGCGCAATCTGGTACTCGTACATCTCGCGCTGCGAGCGCACCGAGACGTACTCGCCGGCCGCCATGGACAGAGCGCCGGCCAGCAGTCCCGCGACGCCCGTGAGCAGCACCCAGCCGGCGGCGTTGCTCGCGCCCGAGATGCCCATGACCAGACTGGCATTGGCGAGCAGACCGTCGTTGACGCCGAACACCGTCGCCCGGAGGTTGCCGCCGAGACCGCCACGATGCCGGGCTCCGACCTCCGACAGAGTGGTCGGCATGTCGTGGCCGGCCACGGCCGGGCCGCTGTACACCGAGAGGCCCCGCAGCTTCATGGCGGCCAGCACGGAGCGCAGTGCGCGGGGCCCGAACCAGCGGACCAGGCGGGCCACCACGCGGGCGCGCGGCGAAGGTTGGAACTCGAGTGTGAGTGATCCGCCCGAGCGGCGCGCGGACTCCTCCCAGCGCTGCGCCTGCTCCTCGGCGGCGGCAGCCAGCTGTTCGAACAGGCGCCGGTGGTGCGGATCGCTCTGCGCAGCGGCGACGTGACGGTACAGCCAGGCGGATTCCTTCTCGTGCAGCCAGCTCGCCGCGACGTCGTGATTCATGGCGGCCGCTCGAACCTCCGGCGAACCGCCGGCGGGCGTGCGCCAGCCGCTTGAGCCTCAGCGCCGCGGCGCGTCACAGGACGCACGCACAGGGCGGAGCGACCGCGGGGCGACTCGCGGCGCAGGCTCAGAACTCCTCGCGCTCATCGTCGTCCCAGTCGTCTTCATCCTCATCGTCATCGTCATCCTCATCGTCATCGTCATCGTCATCGTCATCGTCATCGTCGTCCT
>JAKCEJ010000164.1 GCA_021838065.1 Pseudomonadota bacterium | reverse complement strand
CGAGGCGGTCGAGTTGCGCGACGGCGATGCGCGGCGCTACGGCGGCAAGGGTGTGCGCAAGGCGCTCGCCAACGTTAATGAGATCATCGCGCCGCGCCTGATCGGCCTCGATGCAACGGCGCAGGCCCGCATCGATCGGATGATGTGTGATCTCGATGGGACCGCGAACAAAGCCAAGCTCGGCGCGAATGCGATTCTCGGAGTCTCGCAGGCGCTCGCGCGCGCGGCGGCAGAGGCGCGGCGGATGCCGCTGTATGCGTACCTCGGGGGTGTCGGCGCGCAGCGGCTGCCGGTGCCGATGATGAATGTGCTGAACGGCGGCAAGCACGCCGACTCGAGCCTCGATTTCCAGGAGTTCATGATCGTGCCGCACGGCGCCTCGAGTTTCGCCGAGGCGATGCGCTACGGCTCGGAGACGTTTCAGGCGCTGAAGAAGCTTCTGCACGAGCGTGGCCTCAGTACCGCGGTCGGGGATGAGGGCGGCTTCGCACCGGCGCTCGCGAGCAATGAGGAGGCCTGCGAGCTGATCGTGGCGGCGATCGAGCGGGCCGGTTACCAGCCGGGGCGCGATATCTCCATTGCGCTCGATCCGGCGGCGAGCTCCTTCTACGAGGCGGGCGAGTACCGCCTCACGCGCAGCCGCCAGGGGAACAAGACGTCCGCGCAGATGATTGCGCTCTATAGTAGCTGGGTGGATCGCTATCCCATCGTCTCCATCGAGGACGGGCTGGCGGAGAACGATTGGGAGGGCTTCAGCGCGATGACGGCCGGTCTCGGTGAGCGCATTCAGATCGTCGGCGATGACATCCTGGTCACCAACCCACGATTCATCCGCCGCGGCATCAGCGAGCGCACCTGCAACGCGGCGCTGATCAAGCTTAACCAGATCGGCACCGTGACCGAGACCGTCGAGGCCATCGCGCTGTGCCGCCAGGCGGGCTGGGGCTTTGTCGTCTCGCACCGTTCCGGAGAGACCGAGGACAGCTTCATTGCGGATTTTGCGGTTGCGATGGGCGGGGGACAGATCAAGACAGGCTCGCTCTGCCGCTCGGAGCGGATGGCGAAGTACAACCGGCTGCTCGAGATCGAGGCGGCGCTCGGCGAGGGGTCCGGGTACGGCCGCTGAGCCGGCGCCGCGTGCCCGCCGAGCGCCACGCATCCGTGAGCGGCTGCTGACGGAAGGCGCACAAAGGGCGAGCCTGCGGCAATGAGCCTGTCGGACGAGTTGCAGAGGCGTGCAGCCCCCGCTCGGATCCGGGTTCACGCGGAGCGTCGCCGTCAGATGCAGGGCTATGGACTCGACAGCGCGGGTGCGTTGAGCCAAGCACGCCGTCGGTGTACGATTTGTGACACGGAGATGGCATGCCTCCCCGAATCGCCGTGTTTCGCGGCTGATGATGCCTGCAGCGCACCGGTCTTTGGCCGAGATTGACAGGCAAACCCATGCAGCTTCAGTTCCCTCAACTGACCGCGCAGTTGCAAAATCGGCTGCTGCGTGGAGAGCATCTGACACTCTACGGCCCGCGCGGCGGTGGCAAGTCGACCCTGCTCATTCAACTGCATGCCCGCCTGGAGCGCAACGGCGTTCCCTGCGCCTATTCGGTTTCCACTGCCGCCCTTGATGACATCACCCGCGCGCTCGAGTGCGCCTATCCGGGAGTGGCTACCCTCGATGTCGCTCGCCGCACTGCCCGCGTGCGGCTGTGGAATGCGGCGGATCGGCGCGCGGGTGTGCTGTTGCTCGATCACTTTCGCTGCAACGGCAGTGCGATGGTCGCTTTCTTGCGGCGGCTGCACGGCAAGATCGCCGGTGTGCTCACGGCGGTGGATATCGACGCGGAGAAGGAGCACCGCCGTATGCGGCCGTGGCGCTATGGGGCGATGTCGGTGCGTATGCCGATGGCGACCTCGGGTCAACTGAGGCGTCTGCTCGATGAGCGATGGCGCGCTGCGCGACTGCCGCCGCTCAAGGTGGACGCAGCCGAAGCCTTCGTCGAGGCAGCACGCGGCCGGCTCGGGTGGATCGCCAGGTGCGTGGAGCTTGCCTGCGAGCGGCGCTATTGGTGCGAGTTCGGCCCACTGGTCACGGTCGTGTGCGTGGACACCGAGGCAGCGGTGCGTTACCAAGCGCTGGGCATGGTGCGCACGCAGTGGACTGCGCCGGCAGGCGATCAGGGGTCTTCGGCGATCGCCGGCGGATCGGCCGCGTCCGGACTGATGACCCCAAAGCGTGCCGGCACGTTGGCGTAGAACAGACGGACTTTCTCGCGGTGCACCAAGTCGAGTAGCTTCTGCGCCTCTTCCGGCGTGACAATGAACTCGACCTCGACGCACAGAGTGCCCGCGAGCTCGAAGAAGCGCGCCTCGTGCAGCGTGTGATGGCGGCCGAAGCCGGCCATCGCCTTGAACGCCGAGCCGCCGCGGACCCCGAGCCGATTGCCCTGTTCGAGCAGCCATTCCCACACCAGCCGGCCGTGCTGGCGGTGGTCCTCGTGCACGTAAAATCGCAGGAGCGAGCCGTTCATGATCCGATGGAGTTAATGTTCTCGGCCCAGTCTATGCCTGGCGGCGCGGCGACTCAATCCTGTGTGCGACCACAGGTTCTCGTGCGCACGCAGCGCCGGCCGGCCCGATTCGGCGGGCGAGGTGGTGTCTTGCCGGAGCGATGGCGGTCCAATCCGAAGCATGTGGGGCGTTGCAGCAGACCGGCAGCTCTCTGAAGCGGATCTGTTCGGCAGCAAGTCATCCAGCGCGTACCGTAGGGTCACAGCAAGTCGCGGCGCCCCGCTGCGCATGCTGCACTGGGTGATCGGGCGGTTGAACCAACCCCGGTGGGCGGTACCCCCGGACGGCCGTGGCGGCCGCGCGGATGGGCCGGGGCGGGAGGAGAATAACGGACGACGCGTGCGTAGTATTGCGTATGCGGTCTTCCGATGGCGACCTCGATAATGCTCGCGATGAAGATCAGGTGGTCGGGCTGGCGGAGTGCCGCTTCGGAATCGAGCGGTATGCTCATCCTTGCGCTCTCGATCTTCCTCGGGTGCGTGGCGAGGGCTCGTGTCGCAACGGCCGGGGAGGGCTCTTCCGTCGCCTCTGCGATTTCGATTCAGCTCACCAGGAGTGCGCCGCGCGCGCGCTTTCGAGCACCGGATCATGGAGCGCGGCGCGCACTGAGCTCGATTTATGCGAACACCGCCGATCGACCGCTATGGAGCGTCAATGGGCGGGCCACGGCGCCGGCACTTGCGTTGGTGCGCATTCTGCGCCATGCGCGCGACTACGGGCTCGAGCCGCGCGACTACGGCGGCGATGCGCTGGCTGCGCTGGCGAGCCGTGCCGGCGCGGAGCCGCCCGAGACCGAGCGGTGGGCGAGCCTGTGGGCCCAATTCGACGTGAGCCTGACACTTCAGGCGCTGCATCTGGTCTGCGACCTGCACTTCGGGCGGATCAATAAGTGCGCCACCGGGTTCGCCCTCGAGCGACCGCGTCGTGCGCTGGATCTCGATGCCGTGGTCCGCTCGCTCGCCGGCTCGGGCGACGTGCGCCGGACACTCGTCTCGGTCGAGCCGGCGTACTATCCGTACCGGCTGCTCGAGGAGGCGCTGGCGAGGTACCGTCAGCTTGCCGCACAGGACGGGGCGCTCACGGATTTGCCGCCGCTGCCACGTCGGTCGGTGAGACCCGGTGGGCGGTACCCCGGCGCTCCCGCTCTGCGCCAGCGGCTGCGCGTTGTGGGCGATCTGCCCGCAGGGACTGATGCGCGCCCCGGCATGGAGGATTCCGAGGAGATCGACCCGGCGCTGGTGAGCGCACTGGAGCGCTTTCAGCGGCGTCACGGGCTCGCGGTGGACGGCATCCTCGGACCGGCGACATTTCGCCAGCTCACCACGCCGTTCGCAGTGCGCGTGCGGCAGATCGAGCTGAATCTCGAACGGTGGCGGTGGCTGCCGGATCTGCAGCCGCCTCTGGTGATCGTGAACATTCCGCAGTTCCATCTCTACGCGTTCCGCACGATGAGACGGTTCTCAGCCGACACCTTGCAGATGAATGTGATCGTGGGGCGCGCGGCTTCAGGTGCGCACACGCCGACCTTCATCACTGAAATGAAATACGTGGTGTTCCGCCCCTATTGGAATGTGCCGCGCAACATCACGGTGCGCGAATTGCTGCCTGACATCCGTGCGAAGCGGGGTTACCTGGCCTCCCAACATCTGCAGATCGTGCGCGGCGAGAGCGACGCGGCGACCCCGGTTCCCCCAACGGGCGAGAATCTCGCCGCGCTGGCAGCCGGCCAGCTGCGGCTGCGCCAGCTTCCGGGGCCGGAAAACGCGCTGGGCTTGATCAAGTTCGGTGTGCCGAATCCCTATGATGTCCTGCTGCATTCTACGCCGGCGCGATGGCTGTTCAGCTCGCCCCGCCGCGCTTTTAGTCACGGCTGCATCCGCGTCAGCGATCCGGGCGCCCTCGCGGTGTTCGCCTTGAGCGGCACGCCTGGCGATTGGAACCCGGAGAGGATTGAGGCGGCGATGAATGGCCCCGACAATCAACGAGTCGCGCTTGCCAAGCCCATTCCCGTGATTGTTCTCTACGCGACCGCATTCGCCACCGAGCGGGGCCAGGTGCTCTTCTCCGACGACCTGTACGGCGAGGACGCACACCTCGAGGGGCTGCTCGGACTCACTCCGGTGGCTGCACGGGCGCGCGCCGGGAAGGCGCGATCGGCTATCCGGCCGCCCGAGTGGTCGCGCCCTCGGCGGCCATTGCGCCCGCAAGCGCCGGTTGAGCTTCGGCTGGGATTCGGTCGCGTCGATATTCCTCGGAGCACACGAGCCGCAGCGCCCGGTGCCGGTCGGGGCCGAGCAGGAGCCGTACCGGCTGCGGCCCCAGGTCGCACCATTCGATCGCCATACCATTGGACGTCGTGCGGGTGACGTGCGCCGCAATCCGGTCCATGTGAAGACCAAACGGACCGTCGCCGAGGACCTCGATCTCAAGAGAGGCTCCGGGCGGCCCAGACCAGTCGGTGCGCACGAAGGCACCGCTCACACTGAGGTTTTCGATCTGCCCGGATACGGGCTCATGGTCTGCGGCAAGGAGCCGGACCGACAGCCGCACCGTCATTCTTCGGCCCCATCGATGTTCCACGCGACCCCCTCGCCGAATGCGGCTGCTCGGATGTTCTGAGGTGAGGATCGCGGGTCGGCGCTGCGCCATCAATACGCATTCCCCGCCGAATCCGCGCCCCGGGTTCAGCTGCCATTTCGGCCCCGGCGGCTGGCCGGCTCCTGACGGCAGGCGGGCCTGAGCGCTGCATACGCATTCACCGCAGCCGAGGTTCGCTGTTACGTCATTGGTTCAGTCACGGTTATGCGATATACGTCCTCTAGGAGTCAGAGTGGTGCGGGCGCTGCATCGGGCAGATGGGCGCACGAAGTCCGAGCGATCCGCTCCCGGACGCGGCGCCAAGCAGACCGTCGTGGAACGTAAGAATCAGTTGACGATTTGGTACTGGGTGGCCGTGATCGGGCTGCTGATCGGCATGCAGTACTACCTGCTCTCCTCGCACGTCACGACCATCCCGTACAGCGACTTCAAGACTCTGCTGGCGGCCGGCAAGGTGACTCAGGCGACCGTCAGTCAGAGCAAAATCGATGCCGAAGTTGATGTCACCGGGACGAAGGAGCTGCTGCCCGCGCAGGAGTACCAGCGCCTGATGGCGACGCCGGCTACGAGCGGGCCGCAGATGCGGCAGATTGTGACCGATCGCGTCGATGACCCGCAGCTCACCGCGCAACTGCAGGCCGCCCATGTGAGCTATTCGGGCGCGGCCGAGAGTCCCTGGCTGCGGATGTTGATCGGATGGGTCGTGCCGATCGCGCTCATCGTGCTGCTGTGGAGCTGGCTGATGCGCCGCGGCGCAGGGGCCGGCACGGGACTGATGATGGGCGTCGGACAGAGCAAGGCGAAGCTCTACACGGAGTCAAAGACCGGTGTGCGTTTCGCTGATGTCGCCGGGATCGACGAGGCCAAGCAGGAGCTCGAGGAGGTGGTGCAATTCCTGCGCAATCCGGAGCGCTTTCGGGGGCTCGGCGGAAAGATCCCCAAAGGCGTTCTCATCGTTGGTGCACCGGGCACCGGCAAGACGCTGCTCGCCAAGGCAGTGGCCGGCGAGGCGGGCGTGCCGTTCCTGTCCATCAGCGGCTCAGAGTTCGTCGAGATGTTCGTCGGCGTAGGCGCGGCGCGCGTGCGCGACCTGTTCGCGCAGGCGCAGCAGCGCGCCCCCTGCATCATCTTCATCGACGAGCTTGATGCGCTGGGCAAGGCTCGCGGTATCTCCGGGATCACAGGCAACGACGAGCGCGAGCAGACGCTCAATCAGCTTCTGGTGCAGATGGACGGGTTTGATTCGCAGAGCGGCGTCATCATTCTCGCGGCCACAAACCGCCCGGAGATCCTCGATCCGGCGCTGCTGCGCCCCGGACGGTTTGATCGGCACGTGGCGATCGACCGGCCCGACATCAAGGGGCGGGAGGCGATCCTCAAGGTTCATGCCAAGAGCGTCGTGCTCAGTCCGGAGGTGGATCTGGCGGTCATCGCGGCCAAGACTCCTGGCTTCGCCGGAGCGGATCTGGCGAACATCGTCAACGAGGCGGCACTGCACGCGGCGCGGGAGAACAAGAAGTCGGTCGAACCGAAGGACTTCGACGAGGCCATCGATCGGGTGATCGCCGGACTCGAGAAGCGCAATCGCGTCATGAACGCCAAGGAGAAGGAGACGGTCGCCTACCACGAGGCTGGACATGCGCTGGTCGCTGAGAACCGCGCCCACGCCGACCGCGTCAACAAGATCTCGATCATTCCGCGAGGC
>JAKCEJ010000163.1 GCA_021838065.1 Pseudomonadota bacterium | reverse complement strand
GTCGAAGGCGATCAGCTGCGCGGCGCTGAGCTTCTCGAGCCACTGATCGAGCTCGTCGCGTGTGAGCACGGTGCGGTAGCGGCGCGGCACGCTCGGCGCCGGCTCGGCGGCGCCGGGCTGCGCCGGGGCCGCCGGCGCGGCAACGCCCGGCGGCGCCTCCTCGCCCGGGGAGTCGAGCTGGCGCAGCAGCGAGCGCAGCTCATAGCGCGAGTACAGCTCACGCAGCTTCGCGACGTCGGCCGCTGCGGGCACAAGCGCGTCCGGGGCGAGCGGCAGATCCAGGTCGGTGCGGATGGTGGCGAGCTTGCGCGAGAGCTCCAGCGTCTCGAGCCCGGCACGCAGATTCTCGCCGACCTTGCCGGGCACCTCGGCCGCGTGCGCAACGAGATTGTCGAGCGAGCCGTACTGCCCGAGCAGCTTCGCGGCGGTCTTCGGTCCCACCTTCTCGATGCCCGGAATGTTGTCCGAGCTGTCCCCGGCGAGGGCAAGGTAATCGATGATCTGCTCCGGCATGACATCGAACTTGGCCTTGACGCCGGCGCGGTCGAGCACGGTGTTGCTCATCGTGTTGATCAGGGTGATCGCGCCATCGACCAGCTGCGCCATGTCCTTGTCGCCGGTCGAGATCAACACGCGGCGCCCTTCACGCGCCGCATGCCGCGCCAGGGTGCCGATGACATCGTCGGCCTCGACGCCCTCGATGCGCAGCAGCGGCAGCCCCTGCGCGGCGATGATCTCCAGCAGCGGCGCGATCTGCGCGCGCAGCTCCGGCGGCATCGAAGGCCGGTGCGCCTTGTAGGCGGTGAACAACTCGTCGCGGAAGGTCCTGCCGGGCGCATCGAACACCACGGCGATGCGCTGCGGCGCATGCTCCTTCACGAGCTTGGCGACCATGTTCAGCACGCCGAGCAGGGTCCCGGTCGGCTCGCCGCGCGAATTGGTCAGCGGCGGCAGGGCGTGAAACGCCCGGTACAGATAGGAGGAGCCGTCGACGAGGGCCAGATCCGCGGATTCGCTCATGCCCCAGTATAGCCAATGACGGCGCGCCTCCCCGGGGCTGCCGGCACCGATGCGCCTAGGGCGGCGTGGCGCTGCCGCCCGCCTTCTTCTGCGCGGGCTTTTGCGGCGCTGTGGCCGGCTTCGCGGCCGGCGCCGTGACTGCGGTCTGGGTGGGCGGGTGAGTCACCACCGCGCCGTTCTGCTGCGGCAGATAGAGCGGCCCCTTAAAGCCGCAGGCGGCGCAGCCCAACAGCGCAGCGGCGGCGGTGATGACGAGGCGCGTGTTCACGGTGGGCTCAGCTCGCCGAGGCGCCGCGCGCAACCACCGCCATGGTCAGGCGCGCGATGCACGTGAGGCGCTCGCGCTCGTCGCGGATTTCGATGCCCCACACCTGACTGCGATGCCCGATGTGGAAGGGACGGGCCGTGGCGGTGACGCGGCCGCCGCTCACCGGGCGCAGGTGATTGGCGTTGAGCTCCTGACCCAGGCACACATAGCGCTCCGAATCGACGCACAGGTTCGCCGCCACGCTACCGACGGTCTCGGCCAGTGCGGCAGACACGCCGCCGTGCAGGATGCCGTAGCGCTGATGGACCTCGGGCGTGACCTCGAGTGCCGCGCGCAGGTAATCCGGGCCGATGTCCGTCAGGCGGATGCCGATGCGCTCGGCGAATCCGCCGCGGGTGAGTTGGCCGAGCGACTCCGGCGTGAGGTCCGCGAACCAAATGCTCATGAGGGACGATTCTAGCGGGTCGGCCGCCGGGGCGTCTCGGGCCATTCCGCCGGCGCGCCGCTCGTGGCACCCTTCAGGGCCGGCGCGCACGACCCGGGACGGATCGCATCACCATGAAGCTTTACACCTATTACCGCAGCTCCGCCGCGTACCGCGTGCGGATCGCGCTCAACCTCAAGGGCATCGCCTACGAGTCGGTGCCCGTGGATCTGAAGCCGGGTGCGCACCGCGGGCCGGATTATCTCGCGGTGAACCCCCAGGGTCTCGTGCCGGCGCTCGTGGACGGCGCGGAGCCGCTCAGCCAGTCGCTCGCCATCATCGAGTACCTGGAGGAAACGCACCCGCAGCCTGCCCTGCTGCCGCGCGCGCCGCTCGAGCGCGCCCGCGTGCGCGCGCTCGCGCTCGCGATCGCCTGCGATCTGCACCCGATCAACAACCTCAGAGTGTTGAATTACCTGCGTGCGCCGCTCGGGCTCGAGGAGAGCGCCGTCAACGACTGGTATCGGCACTGGGTCGCGCAGGTGTTCCAGGGACTCGAGGCGCAGGCGCAGCGCAGCAGCGACGGGCGGCATCTCGCCGGCGGACAGGTCACGCTCGCCGACGTGTGCCTGGTGCCGCAGCTGTTCAATGCGCGGCGCTTCAACTGCGACCTCGCGCCGTACCCGACGCTGACGGCCGTCGGGGCGCACCTCGAATCGCTGCCTGCCTTCGCGCGCGCCGCGCCCGGCGCGCAGCCGGATGCGCCCTGAGCTGCTCAGCCGCCCGTTTCGCGCGCCGCTGGCTCGAACAGCTCGGCCTTCAGGCGGAATGTGGAGGAGATGTCCTCATCGCCGTGGCCGCGGGCGATGAGCTCGGCGTATTCGCCCAGCATGCGCTCGACCACCGGCAGCGACACGCCGAAGCGCGCCGCCATGTCACGGCAGATGCTCAGATCCTTCGCGTGCAGGCGCACCCGGAAGCCGGCGGGGTAGCTGCCGCGCACCATGTTGGGCGCGCGATGCACGAAGTACCAGCTCGAGCCGGCGCCCTTGCCGAGGGTATCGATGAGCTTCTCGAGCGGCAGCCCCTGCGCGCGTGCGAAGGCCATCGCCTCGGCGACCGCCTCGATGATGCCGGCGCACATGATTTGGTTGGTGGCCTTGGCGGCCTGCCCGCTGCCGACCGGGCCGAACAGCGTCACCGTGCGGCCCATGGCCTCGAGGACCGGGCGGGCCCGCTCGAACGCTTCCGGGTCGCCTCCGCACATGATTGCCAGTGTGCCGTCGCGTGCGCCCTCCACCCCGCCGCTCACCGGGCAGTCCAGGAATGACGCACCCGATGGCCGCAGCAGGTCGGCGGCCCGCCGCGCGGTGTCGGCGGCAGTGGTCGAGCAATCGATGAGCAGGGCGCCGGTGCCGAGGGCCGGCGCGAGCGCACCCGCCACCTCGAGCACATCGGCATCGGCCGACACGCAGCTCACCACGGCATCGGCGCGTCCGGCCAGCTCGGGGAGCGTGGCGCTCGCGGCAATGCCGAGCTCGGCCGCCAGGGTCTGGGCTTTCTGCGGCGTGCGGCTCCAGACCGAGCTGAGCAGGCCCGCCTTGTGCAGATTTCGGGCCATGTGCGCGCCCATGGCGCCGAGTCCGACGAATCCTACGCGCATCGCAGTCGCTGCCCCTTCAGGAGTCGGCCGACGGGCCGAGGCGCCTCCACTATAGGGCTATCGGGCGCAATGCGGAACCGCTCAGGCGCCGCCGCCCGGGGTGCAGAACTGATTGACGAGCGCGCGCGCCTTGATGCGGGCCGCATCGGCCTGCGCATCGCTCATGTAGTGGCGCTGGCCGTTCTTGCCGACGGTGTACAGGCGCCGCGCGAAGATCAGCTGGTGATACACGGACTTGGCCTTCTTGCACCGCTCGGCGCGCAGCTTCGACTCCGCCGTGTGGACGGCGCGCTGATCGGCGGCGTGCGCGATCTGCTGACTTGCCGCCTGGTCCCCGTTCGTGGTGCTCGCGGGCACGCCGCCCGAGCCGCTCGCGGTGCCGGTGGCCGTCACGATCCGTGTGGCGCCCGGCCGCCACTCGTCCGTGTAGTGGACGACGCCGTGCTTGTCGACCCAGCGGTAGACGTCGGCGTGCGCTGATGCCAGCGCTCCGATGAGCAGAACCCCGGCCAGCAGACTGGAATACATCGTGGTGCGTGACATGTGCGCCTCCCGCCGCTGCAGGGCCCTCCCCGCGGCGCCATTTTGAAATGTGGCACAGCCGGCGCCGGCAGAACAGGGGCTGGCTCTCAATTACGCGAAACCCCCGGCTGCCGGGGCGGCAACCGGGGGCGCGTGCGCGGCCGCGGGGCCGGCTACATGTCGTAGGCCCGCTCGCCGTGGACGGTGATGTCCAGGCCCTCGCGCTCGTCCTCCTCGGCGACGCGCAGGCCGACGGTCCACTTGACCAGGTAGAAGCCGATCGCGGCGACGACCGCGGTCCAGACGATGACCACGGCCACCGCCTCGGCCTGGGTCAGCAGCTGGGCCCAGATGCCCGGGTACGCGGACCCGCCGGGTCCGCCGAGCGCCGGATCGTTGAAGATGCCGGTGGCGAGGGCGCCGAAGACGCCCCCCACGGCGTGCACCCCGAATACGTCCAGCGCGTCGTCGGTGCGAATCAGCTTCTTCAGGCCCGTCACGCCCCAGAAGCACAGCGGGCCGACCGCAAGCCCGATCGCGAAGGCTCCGGGGATGCCGACGTTGCCGGCCGCGGGAGTGATGGCCACGAGGCCCGCCACCGCGCCGGAGGCCGCGCCCAGCATCGAGGGCTTACCCTTCAGGAGCCACTCCGTGCCCATCCAGGTGAGCACCGCGCAGGCGGTGGCCAGATAGGTGTTGAGAAAGGCGAGCGCCGCCGAGCCGTTCGCCTCGAGCGCGGAGCCGGCGTTGAAGCCGAACCAGCCGAACCACAGGAGCGAGGCGCCGATCATGGTCATGGTGAGGCTGTGCGGCGGCATGGGCTCTTTGCCGAGGCCGATGCGCTTGCCGAGCACCCGGGCGCCGACCAGGCCCGCGACGCCGGAATTGATGTGCACCACGGTGCCGCCGGCGAAATCGAGCGCCCCCCACTGCCAGAGCAGGCCGCCGACCGGTTTGGCGCCGGCCGCCGTGTCCAGGCCCGGCCAGTACCACACCATGTGCGCCACCGGGCAGTAGCAGAACGTGAACCAGAACACCATGAACAGCAGAATGCCGGCGAACTTCACGCGCTCGACGAGCGCGCCGAGAATCAGGCAGCAGGTGATGGCGGCGAAGGTGGCCTGAAACGCCACGTAGACCAGCTCGTTCAGCACCACGCCCTTGTCGAACGTGCCGATGGTGGAGAACGCGCCGCTCGCGGGATTGAAGGTGCCGGCGAGGAACAGCCGGCTGAAACCGCCGATGAAGGCGTTGCCGGCGGTGAAGGCGAGCGAATAGCCATACACGCACCACAGCACGCTGATCAGGGAGAATCCGACGAACACCTGCATCAGCACCGAGAGCATGTTCTTGGTGCGGACCAGCCCACCGTAGAACAGGCCCAGCGCCGGAACCGACATCAGCAGCACCAGCGCCGTGGAGGTGAGCATCCAGGCGGTGTCGCCCTTGTCGGGCACGGCCGGGCCGGCCCAGGCCAGCGAGGGGACGAGGGTCGCGAGGGCGATGGCCCCCGCCGTCAGGCGGCATTTGAGCGTTTTGGCAGCGCGGCGCATGTGTTCTCCCGGGCGGTTCGCGTGAATCGCGCGTTTCGGGCCGCTCGCGCCGCACTAGGGGTGCACGGGCGGCCGGGACGCGCGTAAGCTGATGACGCGGGCCCTGGTGCGAAATCCGTGCCATGGCGATTTTCCGAGGCGTTTCGGGCGGTTAGGTCCGCCCCGGGACGCTCGCCGCACCGTCTTGGTGCCGCCTGCGCGGCGCTTCGCCCCAAAGCGGGGCATGCTGAGTGAGGTCAGTGACGATGGATATGTTCGGAATCGATGCGATCGCCCGTCGGCTTACCGAGAGCGTCCCGCCGGGGCTGCGCGCCGTGCAGAAGGATCTGGAGAACAACTTCAGAGCGGTGCTGCGCGCCAGCCTGAGCAAGCTCGATCTGGTCAGCCGCGAGGAGTTCGATACGCAGACCCGGGTCCTGCAGCGCACCCGCGAGCGGCTCGCCGAACTCGAGGCGCGGCTGCAGGCGCTGGAAGGCGGCGCGTCCCAGCGCTGAGGCGCGGCATGCCGCGCGGCGCACCCGGACTCGCGCCGCTCGGATCAGCCAGGCGCGACCCCACCGCCCGCGACTTGTCGAGGCGGTGAGGCTGAGGGGCCCTGCGAGCCAGGCTTACTTCGGCTTTCCCTTGACCATCTGCGGGTCGACGAGCGAGACCATGTAGTTCACCGCCCGCTCCACGACCGCATCCGGAAGGGCCGGGCGGCCGCCCTTCGCCGGCATGATGCCCGTCGAGCCGTGAAATCCGTGCAGCGCATGCTCGTAAAGCGTTGCCAGGCCCTTGGCGAGGTGACGGGCCCAGGCCGCTTTGTCGCCCGCCTTGGGCGCCCCGGCGACGCCGGGCCCGTGGCACGCGCTGCAGGTCTGCTCGAACAGCGCCTTGCCGGTGGTCGGGATGCCCATGCCGCCGGCCGGGCTTGCCGCAGCGGCCGAACTCGGCGCCGAGGCGATGGCGAGCCCCGCGTTGTTCTGCCCCGCGATCGCCTCGCTCTCGAACGGCGCGACGCGGTGCTCGACGCGATGGATGTACTCGGTATCCGACAGGATTTCCTTCTCCTGCGTGCGGCTGCCGACGTAGCGGGCGAAAACGAAAATCAGGATGGCGATCGTGACGAGCAGCCCGATCACCATGCTGAACACGTTGATGAAGTGCGAATCCTGCTTGCTCACGAGACCTCTCTGCGGAATCCGTGAACGCGGAGGCCGCAGTATAACCGGTTGCGGGCCGCTTGGCTTACGCCCCGGCCGTTCGCTGGCGGCGCATCCGGACTGCACGTGGCATCCCGCCGGTGACCCGCGTATCATCGCCCCCCCTGGCGCAGGGGGCCTTTCGGGAAACATCCCCGGGTCCCCACCAGCCTGGCCCTCTCGCTGCGCAGTCTACGCGGCCCGGGCGCTCGGTGCGGACCTCGGGTCCGGCCGCGCCTCGCGGCGTT
>JAKCEJ010000162.1 GCA_021838065.1 Pseudomonadota bacterium | reverse complement strand
GGCGGCCGCCGGGCCGTCTGCTGTATGGAAGTCTATTGCGGCGAGAAGGCGAACGCGCGCTACGGGGAGTGGTTTCCCGAGGAGACCCTGCACGCGCTGCGCGATTTCGTGGTCTCGATCAAGGGGCCGCTCGGCACCCCGGTCGGCGGGGGCATCCGCTCGCTGAACGTGGCGATGCGCCAGAGTCTCGATCTCTACGCGTGCGTTCGTCCGATCCGCTACTTTCCGGGCGTCGTCAGCCCCATGGCCGACGCCAGCCTGACCGACATGGTGATCTTCCGTGAGAACACCGAGGACATCTACGCCGGCATCGAGTGGCCTGCGGGCTCGGCGGACGTGCACAAGCTGATCGCCTTCCTGCACAAGGAGTTCGGCGTCACCGCCATCCGCTTCCCGGCGAGCTCCGCGATCGGCATCAAGCCGGTCTCCAAGGAAGGCAGCCAGCGCCTGATCCGCAAGGCGATCCAGTACGCCATCGAGAACGATCGCGTGTCGGTGACGCTTGTGCACAAGGGCAACATCATGAAGTTCACGGAGGGGGCGTTCCGCACCTGGGGCTATCAGCTCGCCAAGGAGGAGTTCGGCGCCGAGCCGATCGACGGGGGCCCTTGGATGAAGTTCCGCAACCCCCTCACCGGCACCGACATCGTGGTCAAGGACGTGATCGCCGACAACTTCCTGCAGCAGGTGCTGCTGCGGCCGGAGGAGTACGACGTCATCGCCACGCTCAATCTCAACGGCGATTACGTTTCCGACGCGCTCGCCGCGCAGGTCGGCGGCATCGGCATCGCCCCCGGCGGCAACATCGGCGACGGGCTCGCGGTGTTCGAGGCCACGCACGGCACCGCGCCGGGCTTTGCCGGCAAGGACCGGGTCAATCCCGGCTCGCTGATCCTCTCGGCGGAGATGATGCTGCGCTACCTCGGCTGGAAGGAGGCCGCGGATCTCATCGTCAAGGGGGTGACCAACACCATCGCCCACAAGGAGCTCACCTATGACCTCGCGCGCCTGCGCGAGGCGATCAAGGCGCCGAAGCGCGAGCTCGCCGCGCGCAGGAGCGTGGAGGAGGACCTGCAGCGGCTGATTCCCGGGGCGACGCTGATGAGCTGCTCGGGATTCGCTTCGGCCATCATCCGTCACATGGATGACCGATAAGGCGCGCTTCGATCCGGGCTGCGCCCGCTGCGCGCGCCTCGCCGGCTTTCTGCGCGAGGTGCGCTCGCAGTACCCGGATTACTGGGCGCGACCGGTGCCGTCCTTCGGCGCCGCCGATCCGAGGATTCTGATCGTGGGGCTCGCCCCGGGGCTGCACGGGGCGAACCGCACCGGCCGGCCGTTCACCGGCGATTACGCGGGGATCCTGCTGTACCAGACGCTCTACGATGCGGGGCTCGCCACCCGCGCGCACTCTGAGAGCCGCGACGATGCGCTGCGACTGCGCCATGCGCGCATCATCAATTCGGTCAAGTGCGTCCCGCCGCAGAACAAGCCGACCCCCGCGGAAATCCGCACCTGCAACGCCTATCTGCGGGCCGAGCTCGAGAGTCTCGCGCGCGTCAAGGTGGTGCTCGCCCTGGGGCGCATTGCTCACGATGCGTTTCTGCGCGCCAGCGCGCTGAAGCCCTCGGCATTCCCGTTCGGCCACGGACGGGAGCACCCCCTGGAGGATGGGCGCACGCTCATCGATTCGTACCACTGCAGCCGCTACAACACCTCGACCCGCCGCCTCACGCCGCAGATGTTCGCGAGCGTCGTGGCGCGCACCTGCGCCCTCGCGGGCGTTTAATTTAAAATGGACGCGTGAGCCCCGCGTTCGACTCCAAGGCGTTCGTTGCCGCGCTGCCGCGCCGGCCGGGCGTCTATCGCATGTTCGACCGCGAGCACGAGCTGCTCTATGTGGGCAAGGCGAGGAGCCTGAAGGATCGGGTCGGCAGCTACTTCAGCGGCAGCAATGTCAGCCCCAAGGTCCAGGCGCTGGTGCAGCTGATCGCCGACATGGAGGTGACGGTCACGCACTCGGAGACCGAGGCGCTGCTGCTCGAGTTCAACCTCATCAAGGCGCACCGCCCGCGCTTCAACGTGGTGCTGCGCGATGACAAGA
This sequence comes from Pseudomonadota bacterium, assembly GCA_021838065.1. Lineage (GTDB taxonomy): Bacteria > Pseudomonadota > Gammaproteobacteria > Steroidobacterales > Steroidobacteraceae > 13-2-20CM-66-19. The sequence continues at coordinate 4,787 of JAKCEJ010000162.1, read as the reverse complement.
GCTACCCGTACATCCTGCTCGGCACCGGCCACGACTACCCGCGCCTCTCGCTCTATCGCGGCCCGCGGGCGCCAGGGGCGCGCTATTTCGGCCCGTTCCCGAGCAGCACGGCGGTGCGCGAGACGCTCAATCAGCTGCAGAAGCTGTTCCGCATCCGCAACTGCCGCGACAGCTTCTTCGCGCACCGCAGCCGGCCGTGCCTGCAGCATCAGATCGGGCGGTGCTCGGCTCCGTGCGTCGGCCTGATTACCCGCGAGGCCTACGCGCAGGACGTGGAGGCGGCCGTGAAGGTCCTCGAGGGGCGCAGCGAAGAGGTCAATACGCTGCTGAAGACCCGCATGCAGGCGGCCGCCGAGCGGCTCGAGTACGAGCGCGCGGCGCAGCTGCGTGATCAGCTGGCCGCGCTGCGCGAGATACAGTCGCAGCAGGTCGTCACCGCGGAGAGCGAGCGCGACGTCGATGTGTTCGATATCGCCGGTGAGCCGGGCGAATACGCCGTGAGTGCCATGCTGGTGCGCGGCGGACGCAATCTCGGCACCACCAGCAGCTTCCCGCGTGCGGCATTTGCCGAGCCCGAGGAGGCATTGTCGTCCTTTCTCATGCAGTACTACGCCAACCACGAACCGCCGGCCGAGGTGCTGGTCGGGCCGAGGCTCGAGGATGCCGGCGCGCTCGGCGAGGCGTTAACCGAGCGTGCCGGGCACCGCGTCGAGGTGCGCTCTCCGGTCCGGGGGCTCGCGCTGAAGTGGGTGCAGCTGGCACGCGAGAACGCCGAGCAGGCGCTGCGCATGCGGCTCGCGCGCCGCCAGGGGATGGAAGAGATGCTCGCAGCGCTCGCCGCGGCGCTCGATCTGCCCGCTGCACCGGGACGCATGGAGTGCTTCGACATCAGCCACACCGGCGGGGAGGGGACGGTGGCCTCCTGCGTCGTGTTCGGGCCCGAGGGTCCGCTGAAGAAGGAGTACCGGCGTTTCAATATCAGCGGTATCACCCCAGGGGACGATTACGGCGCGCTGCGCCAGGCGCTGAAGCGCCGCTACACGCGGATCAAGCACGAGCAGATCCCCGCTCCCGATCTGCTGCTGATCGACGGCGGCCTGGGTCAGATCGAGGGAGTGCACGAGGAGCTCGCTGCGCTCGGGGTCACCGGCGTGGTGCTGGTCGGCGTGGCCAAGGGCCCCGACCGCAGGCCGGGGCAGGAACGGCTCTTCGTCTACGGCGAGAGGACGCCGCGCATCCCGGAGGCGCATTCCCCCGCCTCACGGCTGATCCAGCGCATCCGCGACGAGGCGCACCGCTTCGCCATCACCGGCCATCGCCGCAAGCGGGCGAGGCGCTACAGCGAATCGGTGCTTGAGACCGTCCCGGGGCTGGGACCGGCCAAGCGGCGCGCGCTGCTGACGCATTTCGGCGGGCTGCAGGGGGTGTTGCGCGCCGGCATCGCCGATCTGGCGCAGGTGAGCGGAATCGGAGCAAGCCTCGCGCGCACCCTTTATGATCACCTGCATCCCGGTTCATGAGTCCCGAATGCACTGGAATCTGCCAAACACGCTGACCTGGCTGCGCATCGCCGCGATCCCGCTCATCGTGCTGCTCTTCTTCATGCATTATCAGTGGGCGGATCCGGCCGCTGGGCTGCTCTTTGCCGCCGCGGGCATCACGGATTCGCTCGACGGTTATTTTGCACGCCGCCTGGGGCAGACCTCGCGACTCGGCGCATTTCTCGATCCAGTCGCCGACAAGCTCATCGTGACTACGGCGCTGGTGCTGCTGGTCAGTCGCGATACCCGCGTCGTGATCGTGCTGACCGCCGTCGTCATCATCGGGCGCGAGATCACCATCTCGGCGCTACGCGAGTGGATGGCGGAGATCGGGGCCCGGCGCAAGGTCGCTGTCTCGCAGCTCGGCAAGGTCAAGACCGTGCTGCAGATCGTGGGACTGTCGATGATGCTGTACCGGGTGCCCATCGACGGCCTGCCGATCTATGCGGCCGGCGTGGCGATGACCGAGATCGCCGCAGCCGCGACGCTGGTGTCGATGGTGGCTTATCTGCGCGCCGCCTGGCCCGAGCTTAAGCGCTGACGGGTGCCTTGACTTCGCCCCGGCGCCCCCTAAAATGCCGGCTCGCCTCGCGGTGCGGGAATAGCTCAGTTGGTAGAGCGCAACCTTGCCAAGGTTGAGGTCGCGAGTTCGAGCCTCGTTTCCCGCTCCAATAATTCAAGCACTTAGCCTCGACAAAGAATTTTCGTACGGAATTCGTACGGAAAGGTGCGCCACGATTTGCGAATGGTGCGCTGTAGATGGCACTGAATCCGGTCAGACGGTACGACGCGGCTACATGCCGGGATCGACGTCTACATGGATTCGGGCAAGGGCGGCATCAGCTGACTTGGGTCGCCAGAGGCTCACCCGACCGTAGCGATATGGTTGCGGTGCAGAGTGGCGACCGGCGCGACCTTCACCACCCGGAAGCTGTACACCGATGCGGAAGAGTCCGCGATCCGGGCGAAGCGTCCCGTCACGCTGAACGGCATTGGCGCCAGTATCACAGCTCAGGACCTTGTCGACCGCGCTATCAGTCTGGAGTTGCCTGTCATCGAGGACCGCCGCGAGGCCGCCGGACTCGAAGCGGAGTTCGACCGGCAGCACCCCGCGCTGCTCGGTGCTCTGCTGCACCTCTTCGCCAAGGCGCTCGCCATCCTTCCGAGCATCACCATCGAGCGCGATCGCCGGCCCCGGCTGATCGAGTTCGCTCGACTGGGCTGTGCGGTGGCCGAGGCAATGGACCGCACCGCCGATGACTTCGTGGGCGCCTTCGAGACGATGCTGACATAGAGCATCGGACGCACGTTGGACGCAAGCCAGGTGGCGGGCGCTCTGCTCGCCTATCTGGATGGGCGTGCCGACCGATTCGCGGAGTACACCGTCAAGCGACTATCCGGGTCACTGGACCGCACAGACGGCGGAGAGGCTTGGCCGCGCACCCCGAAGGGATTTGCAGATGCCCTGCGCCGTGCCGCTCCGGCTCTGCGCACTTTCGGGGTGGTGGTGAAGTTCACCGGCAAGCGCGGTAGCAGCACCTGGGTGACCCTGAACGAGAAAGAGTTGCCGGGAGAAAGTCGTGAATGTCGTGCAAGTCGTGCTGAGGTGGATGAGGGGCACGACATTGACGACATGCACGACATGGTTTCGGCAAGTATTTTGGGGGGTGCCGATGGAAAGGAGATTATCGTATGAGCGACACGGCACGACTCGACCGCCTGGCCGCCGCTGGCGTGACTGTCCGACCCGACCCGCACCACGGCGACCGCCTGAGGCTCGCACCGCCCGAGCGGCTGACCCCGGACCTGCTGGAGCTGGTGAAGCGGCACAAGTCCGAGTTGCTGGCCTCACTGCGCGGCCACCGGAGGCAATCTACACCCGCTGCCTCGACTGCACGCGTTACACCGCCCCGAAACTGGACACCGCCTTCTGGTTGCCCGTTGGTGCGCGCGCACCCGACTGTGGCGCTGTGGGCGGTTTGCACCGGGTACACAGCCAAGCCTGGCACGCCGCCAAGTCCGACGGTACCGCCGGGCGTAAACGCTTCTACATGAGCAGGAATTCGACTAGCAGCCCACGTCTTGGGGGAGCTTCCGGCGCTTCGCGCAGCCGTCGATCACGCTATTCATTCGACACTGTCTCCCGCAAGGCAGGCAATGCGAGCCTCGACCGGAGTCGTAGACATGGCAACCTGGGTATACATGATGGTGTTTTGCATTGCCGGACATCGGTCTTGCCTCAATATGAACCAGAACTCTTCCATGAACGCTCGACGTGCTTGGCACTTCTGCGAGAAGACCCGGATGCCCGCCCTATCAGGTTGGTGGACGGGCGCGCGTATGTTCGAGGCCATCACCGCACACTTTGGTATGAATGCGTTCGCTTGAAACTCGCGCCTTGGCAATGGCGCTCGGAAGTTCCGGTCACGTACCCGTGGGTGCGTTAGCAGCTATCCTGAACCACAGCGGCCATGAGGGCCGCACTGATTGAGTAATTACCCGCCGCCGCTGAAGTCCGGATCATCCCCGCTGTCGGGGCATGAGGGAGTGTTGTTTGAGTGGCGATAGGTCGAGCCGGACGAATACAGCGGCGGCAGCCCGCACGATCCGCGCCTGTATTACAGGCGGGTCGTGGTAGCGGACGGCATGACCGATGACCTGCGCCGAGATATACGTTCCCTGCGCCGGCGTGGTCTGTACGACGGCCCGCTCCTCGGCGATGTGCTGGACCCGGAACCCGGCTCGACCCGCCGAGGTGTACCAGCTGACTACGCAGGCGACGATGACCGGCTGTGCAACGCCCGTTGCGTCACCGGCAGACCGTGCCGAGCGCTGGCGATGGCGAACGGGCGATGCGTTCGGCATGGTAGCAAGAGCACCGGCCCGAGAAGCCCCGAGGGCAAGGCGCGGAGCGCGGCGAACCTGATCCGAACGCGCGAGGCGCTGACCCTGCAGCGGCGAACGGTACCCTGAAGTACCGGATAATCCCGACACGTTCCCCATGCGCCCGTGTGCGCGCTGAGTTTGCGCCGGCTTGGCGTCACCTGCCAGGTGGTCCCGCGCTGAAAACCCACAGCACCCGCGCCGGTGGATCGTCCGCTGCCCGGAAAATTCCGCACGGCGCATCGTCGGCCCGCGCGGCAGGGCGCGGCGAATGTTCGCGCCGCTGTTCCAGCCGCCCGCTGGAATCGAATTTTCGTTCTGCGACGGGCTGGTTTAAGCTCGTGGACAGCTGTGATTCAACCG